>NZ_JADDRN010000021.1:0-117663 GCF_017355445.1 Delftia sp. SD018 | reverse complement strand
CAGGTGTCGAAGCAGGCCAGGCGAGACTGGTTGTCCGTGGTGGCGGCGCACTGGCGCCAGGCGTCCTCGGACAGGGGGCGGGGCGCGCTCTGCGCCTGGGCGCCGAGCCAGGGCGTGGCGCCCAGTCCCATGGCCAGGGCCCACTGCAGGGGTGTCGGCGTGCGGCTTGGGCGCTTGCGGCGATCCAGGTGTGTAGGAGTCGTCATGGCTTGGGTCCGGTGATGGAAGGAGCGAAGAGTAAGGGGTAATGCGTGAAGAGGGGGCAGGGGGCTCGTGTGCAGGCTCGGGGGCCGGTCACGGCGCGAGCTTGCGCAGCACGAAGGGCCGGGGCGCCGCATCGTCGCTTTCGATGAAGTTGCCGCGGATCTCGCGGGCGCAGCTGCCTTCGACGACATCGCCCAGCCAGGTGGCGGTGATGCGCTTGCCGTCGGCGCTTTCTTCCAGCGTGATGTGGTCATCGGCCACGTCGCCGACCATGGGGCGGGTGTCTGTGCCGCGCGCAATCGTGCCCTTGACGTTGCCCTTCCACTGGGGGTGCGGCCCCAACTGCAGGCGCACGGGCTGGGACTGGCCTTCGACGGTTCCCGTCCATTCGCCCTGCAGCTGGCTGTCCTTCATCTCCTCGTCGCCGGGGCATGGGGCGTGTGGCAGGGCGGTGGCAGCGCGGGCGGCCTTGGGCGCGGCCTGGAGGGTGGGCCGGGTGGTGGTCTGCAGGTCCGTGCTGGAGCAGGCGGTGGTCACGGCCACCAGCGCCAGGCTGAGAACGGGGCGGTAAAAACGCATGCGGTGTCTTTCTGGAATCAGGAGTCGGCGGGCGTGGACTGCTGCGCCTTGAGGGCGAACTCTGCGCGCAGCTGGCGCAGCTTCTCGCGCGGGTCCTCGCGCGAGGTGGCGGCGTCCAGGCCCATTTCCTTGATGAAGCGGCTGGGCAGGGTGGAGACCATCTCGCGCCCCTTCTTGCGGCGCTTGGTCCAGCTCACGGCCAGCGAGCGCCGGGCGCGCGTGATGCCCACGTACATGAGGCGGCGCTCTTCCTGCAGGCGCTGGGCGGTTTCGTCGCTGACCTTCTGCTGGCGGCCGTTGTCGTCGTCGAGCTTGAAGGGCAGCATGCCCTCGGTCACGCCCACCAGCATCACATGCGGCCATTCCAGGCCCTTGGAGGCATGCAGGGTGGACAGGATGACCATGTCCTGCTCCTTCTCGCGCTCGCTGATGGTGGACAGCAGGGCGATGTTGCGTGCCACTTCCAGCAGGCTCTTGACCTCGGTGTGCGTGGTCGTGCCCGCCGCGTCCTCGATCTGGCCGCCGGCGCGCTGGGCCATCCAGTCGCAGAACTCCAGCACGTTGCTCCAGCGCGCGGCGGCGACCGATTCGCTGTCCTCGCTGTCGTAGAGGTACTGCTCGTAGCCGATCTCCTTGAGCCAGTCGAGCATGAAGCCGCGCGACTGCTCGGCGCCCAGCGTGTGGCGGGCGCGGTATTCGAGGTCGTTGATGTAGCGGCCGAACTCCAGCAGGCTGTCATGCGCCTTCTTGGGCAGGGCCGCTTCCAGCATGTGCGCGAACAGGGCGCCGAACATGCTGAGCTTGTGCTGCGAGGAAAACTCGCCCAGCTTGCCCAGCGTGGTGTGGCCTATGCCGCGCCTGGGCGTGCCGATGGCGCGCAGGAAGGCGGGGTCGTCGTCGTTGTTGATCCACAGCCGGAACCAGGCGCACAGGTCCTTGATCTCGGCGCGGTCGAAGAAGCTGGTGCCGCCCGAGACCTTGTAGGGAATGCTGGCCTTGCGCAAGGCCTTCTCGAAGGGCTTGGCCTGGTGGTTTGCTCGGTAGAGGATGGCGAAATCCTTCCAGTCCGGCGGCGGGTTGCTGGCCGCGCGCAGGCTCTGGATGCGGGCGACGGCGCGCTCGGCCTCGTGCTCCTCGGTGTCGCAGTCCACGATGCGCACGGGCTCGCCCTCGCCCAGCTCCGAGAACAGCGTCTTCGGATAGAGCTTGGGGTTGGGCTGGATGACGTTGTTGGCCGCGCGCAGGATGGCCGAGGTGGAGCGGTAGTTCTGCTCCAGCTTGATCACCTTGAGCTGCGGGAACTCCACCGGCAGCTTCTTGAGGTTGTCCAGCGTGGCGCCGCGCCAGCCGTAGATGCTCTGGTCGTCGTCGCCCACGGCGGTGAAGTGGGCGCGGCTGCCCACCAGCATCTTGAGCAGCTCGTACTGCGTGGCGTTGGTGTCCTGGTATTCGTCCACCAGCACATGGCCCAGCAGGCGCTGCCATTTCTCGCGCACCTCGATGTGGTTCTTGAGCAGGCGCATGGGCATGCCGATCAGGTCGTCGAAATCCACGCTCTGGTAGGCGGTCAGGCGCTCTTCGTAGCGCTGCATGATCAGCGCCGTGCTGCGCTCGTTGTCGTCCTGGGCCATGGCCAGGGCCTTGCGGCTGTCCCAGCCGGCGTTCTTCCAGTTGCTGATGGTCCACTGCCACTGGCGCGCCGTGGCCAGGTCGGTGGTGCCGCCCGAGCAGTCCTTGAGGATGCCCGTCACGTCGTCGGCGTCCAGGATGCTGAACTGGGGCTTGAGGCCCAGCACATGGCCGTCCTCGCGCACCATGCGCACGCCCAGGGCGTGGAAGGTGCACACCAGCACGTCCTTGGCCTGGCGGCCGATGAGGCCGGCCGCGCGCTCGCGCATTTCGGCTGCGGCCTTGTTGGTGAAGGTGATGGCCGCGATGCGGCGCGGCGCCATGCCCATCTCGATCAGGCGCCCGATCTTGTGCGTGATCACGCGTGTCTTGCCCGAGCCCGCGCCGGCCAGAACCAGGCAGGGGCCTTCGGTGTAGTGGACGGCCTGGAGCTGGGCCAGATTGAGTCCTGCGGACATGGGTGCGTTGCGCGGGGAAAGGCGTGAAAGTGAGGGAAGCGGGAGCATACCGCTTCGGGGATCGTGGCCATCAGGCCAGGTGTAAGCACCCTTGGAATTCGGCGACAAATCTCGCGGCCACTCTGGTCCGCACTGTGGCGGCGTTGGTCTAAATAGAAAAGTTCACATTAAATCAAGTGAGTAATGTGTAAAAACTATCCAAAATATCAGTCTTCGCCGATGTTCTGTCACGGGCGAATCTGGTTTGTCCATTTCAGTTCCTATCCGGTGAGGTGTCAAAGATGGCTCGCACTACAGACGAGATCGGCCTGGCTGCCGAGCTGTGGTCTCCTCTGCTCAAGCAGCGTTTCGAGGCATTGTTCGCCGTGGCGTCCCGCAAGTCGCTGCGCGGCTGGCGGCAGGTGCCCCTGGTCAGCGCCCAGGTGCTGGTCGTCGATGGCAACATGCCCGCGCCCGAGGCTGCAGGGTGGATGCCCTGCGTGGTCTACGTGGGTGGAGTGCCCCAGGGACAGCACCTGGAGCGCACGCAGCAGCGACTGGCCACCTATCTGGACATGAATTTCACGCTGTCCGACCTGATCGACATGCTGGACCGGGCGGCCGTTTTCCTCATGGACTGGACGGTGCGCCAGCAGGTGGCGACGTCGCATACGCTGGCGCGGGCGCTGGACGATCTGCAGCAGCAGGGCGTGGACTGCCGCTACCGCTTCCAGCTCAAGGCCTGGGTGGCGCTGCCCGCGCCGTGGAACAACTCCGAATGCCTGCGTGCCCTGGCCATGCTGTGCCGTGGCCCCATGGAGGTGGCCCTGTTGTGCGAGCACAGCGGCATGCAGGCCCGCGCCGTGGCCGAACTGCTGCGCCATCCCCGGCTGCGCAGCCTGCTGGAGTGCAGCCTGCGGCCCGCGCGCGAAAACGATCTCCCGCCGCTGCGCGGCAGCCGCGCACAGGCGCCTGCCGCGGTGGCCGGGCTGCCGCGCCAGTGGGTGCAGAAGCTGGCCGGCTGGATCCGGCGCGGAGGAGTGGCATGAGCCTGTGGATGAACGCGCAGCCTGCTGCCGGGTTGGTACGGGTGAGCCTGGTGGGCCCCATGGGCATAGGCAAGACCACGGCCCTGCGCAGCCTGTGCGGCGCGTTGATGGCGGCGGCGGATGTGCCCAATCTGGACCGGGCCTCCCATTCCAAGGAGTTCACCACGGTGGGTGCCGAGTTCGGCGAGATCGACCTGGGCGGTGGAGAGCGGCTGCAGCTGGTGGGCAGCCCGGGGCAGGAACGCTTCGACTTCGTGCGCCGCTGGGTGCTCAATGCCTCGGTGGGCGTGCTGCTGATGGTGGATGTCTGCGACGCCAGCGCACCGGACTACGCGGCGCAGTGCCTGGCCGAGATCGCCTCTCTGGAATCCGGGCCGCTGGTGGTGGTGGTCAGTTGCCGTGATGCCAGCGAGCAACAGCAGGAAGCATTCAGCAGCGCCTTGGCGGACAGAGGTCACGGTATAGTGCCTGTCATCCAGGCGGACCCCCGTGACCGGCAGCAGTTGCTGGATGCGCTGGGGGTGCTCGTTTCCTTGCTTTCCTTGCAAAGTCAGGTATGAAGACACCAACGCTTCCCCGGATTCCTCCCTCTCTGATCGAAGCTGGCAGCGATGTGCTCCACCGCGTGGTGGCGCCCCTGGAGGGCGTGCACATCGCCTTGCTGTGCACGCCTGACGGCTTCGAGATCACCTCCCTGCGGGTCAGGAGCGAACTGCCGACGGAGCGCCTGTCGGCCATGGCGGGCTCGCTCATGGCCATGGCCAGGGCCGTGGCCACCGAGATAGGCCACAAGTCCTGCCGGCGGCTGACCTTCGAGACCGAGTTGGGCACCGTCCTCTTCCAGGCCGTGGCCGGCAACCAGCCGGCCATCCTGTGCATGGTGGTCGATCAAAGCGCCCTGCTGGGCCGCGCGCTGTGGGCGGCGGGCGAAGTGGCCTCCGAACTGTCCCGTTCCTGATCCGCGGCATCCGCTGCAGAAGTTTGGTTTTCTTCCCCCGAGGAGCGGGCGCGGTGGTCCATCGCACAGCCTGCCCTTGCTATTTGAAAAGGTGGCATATGGCTTCGATACATGATTCTCTGAACGGCCTGCTGGGCATCGATGGCGCCCTGTGCGCGGCCCTGGTGGACAGCACCAGCGGCATGCTCATGGGCAGCGTGGGCTCCGGCCTCGACATGGAGCTGGCCGCTGCCGGCAACACGGAGGTGGTGCGCGCCAAGCTCAAGACCATGCGCATGCTCAAGCTCGATGACGCCATTGACGACATCCTGATCACCCTGACGCACCAGTACCACATCATCCGGCCCGTGGCCGCCCATGAAGGCGTGTTCTTCTACCTGGTGCTGGACAAGAGCCGCTCCAATCTGGCGCTGGCCCGCCGCAAGGTGCAGGACGTCGAGAAGGACCTGGCGCTGTAAGCGCACGCGCTTGTTGCGCTTACGCCCGACCTGCCGGATGCGGATTCCGGCAGGTTTTTTTTCGCCCGGCGTCCGCGCGGTGACACGGGTGCGCGGCAGCGGCACCGGCTTGCTGCCAGAATCGCCGCGTGCTGTCCGTCCTGCTGATCACCTTTCCCTTCTTCGCGCTTGTGGCCTGCGGCTTTGCGGCTACCTGGCGTGGCGTGCTGCCGCAGGCGGCGATACCGGGGCTCAACGCCTTTGTGCTGTATTTCGCGCTGCCCTGCATGCTGTTCCGCTTTGGCGCGCAGACGCCGATTGCCCAGCTGCTGGATGTGGGCGTCTCTGTGGTCTACCTGCTGTGCGCGCTGCTGATGGTGGGCGCCACCGTGGCGCTGACCGTGCGGCGCGTGGGCTGGAACGATGCAGCCTTTGGCGCGCTGGTGGCGGCCTTTCCCAATACCGGATTCATGGGCGTGCCCATGCTGGTGGCGCTGCTGGGCGAGCGTGCGGCGGGCCCGGTCATCGTCACCATGGCCATCGACATGGTGGTGACCACCTCGCTGTGCATTGCGCTGTCGCGCCTGGGGCTGCCGGGCGGGCATGGCGTGTCCGTGGCGCTGCGCAGGGCGTTTGCCGGCATGGCCGCCAATCCCATGCCCTGGGCCATCGTGCTGGGTGGCGTGGCCTCGGCGGCAGGCTGGACGCTGCCCGGTCCCATCGACCGCACCGTGGCCATGCTGGCGGGCGCGGCATCGCCCGTGGCGCTGTTCACCATTGGCGCCGTGCTGGCGCGCTCGCAGATGAACAGCCACGAGCGCGTGGCCGCGCGCGACTACGTGCCCATTGCGCTGGCCAAGCTGCTGGTCCACCCGCTGCTGGTCTGGGCCGTGGCCCGCGCGGCCATGGCGCTGGGCCTGCCGCTCGGCGAAGAGGCCTTTGTGGCGCTGGTGCTGCTGGCCGCGCTGCCCAGCGCCAGCAATGTCTCGCTTCTGACTGAGCGCTTCGGGGCGCACGGCGGGCGCGTGGCCCGCATCATCCTGGTGTCCACGGTGTTGGCCTTCCTGAGCTTCTCGGGCGCCGTGGCGCTGATGACCTGAGCAGGCTCCGGGCACACCTGAGCGGCAGGCCCGGGCCGCACGGGCATGCTGGTGCTCACTACAATCCCGCCCATGTTTTTTCACCTCCTCGACGGGATCGCATGAAATCCTCCCCCTCTGCCCCGGCAGGCGTTCCCACGGGCGCGGCCCTGCTCTGGATGGTGACGCTGGCCTGCCTGCTCTGGGCCCTGGTGTCCTGGCTGGCCAATGGCAATCTGGACGGCTACCACGACATGCTGGAGAACTATGCCTGGGCCCAGCCGCTGCAGCTGGGCACGCACAAGCACCCGCCGTTCTTCGCCTGGGTGGTCGGCCTGTGGTTCATGGTGTTCCCGCAGAACGACGGCTTTTATCGCCTGCTGTCCTATGCCAACGTGGGCGTGGGCATCTGGGGCGTCTACGTGCTGGGCAGGCGCCTGGGGCTGGCGCGCCTGGCGCCGCTGGGCGCGGCCCTGTTGCTGTGGTGCTTTCCGTATACGACGCTGGCCGGCAAGTTCAACGCCAACAGCCAGCTGCTGTCCCTGTGGCCCTGGGCGGCGGCCCTGCTGCTGGCCAGCTGGCAGGAAAAGGGGGCGCGCGGCCTGGCCTTCAGCGTGGCGCTGGGCGTGGTCTCGGCCGCCTGCATGCTCAGCAAGTACTACAGCGGCGTGTTCCTGGCCGGTTTCCTGCTGCCCATCTTCCTGGTGCGTGAAGGGTGCCAGTGGCTGCTCACTCCTCGGCCCTACGTGGCGCTGGCAGCCTTTGGCCTGGCGCTGGCGCCGCATGTGGCCTGGATTGCCCACCACCAGTGGGTGACGCTGGGCTATGCCATGGACCAGGGCGGCGGGCAGGTGGTGTGGGGCTATGTGCTGCGCTTTGCGCTGGCGCCCATCTTCTACTGGCTGCCGGCCTGGCTGGCCGTGTGCCTGGTGTATGGCTTCATGCAGGCCCGCCAGCAAGGCGGCGGCTGGCTGCGCTGGAGTGCGCGTTTCCTGCGCCGCAGCTGGTGCTGGCAGGGGCGCGGCGACACGCTGTTCTGGCTGGCCCTCATGCCCTGGCTTGCGACGCTGGGCTTTGGCGCCACCGGCGTGGTGGAGCTGTCCACGCCCTGGGCCATTCCCATCGGCTATGCCTTCGTGCTGCTGTGGCTGCGCAACCTGGACGCCGAGGCGCCCGCCGTGACGCAGGCCGCCCTGGCCGCGCTGCGCCGCGCCTGGTGGCCTAGCCTGGCCGTGGTGCTGGTGATTGGCGTGGCCGCGGGTTGGGGCAATGCGCGCAAGAGCAGCTCCGACTACTACCGCCCCGCGGCCGATGCGGCGCAGGCCATCGTGCTGTCCTGGAACCAGCGCCACCCGCAGCAGCCGCTGCAGTGGGTGGGCGGCGACTGGGCGGAAAACGCCATGCTGTCTTTCTATGCCCAGCCGCATCTGCGCACCATTCCCGGCCTGCCCGACAGCGAATATGCGCGCGTGCTGGCGCTGCCGGACTGGCGCCAGCAGCCCGGGCTGCTGCTGTGCCCGCGCGGCCCGGTGGCCAGCGAGCCCGGCCCGACCGCGAAATCGCGCGACTGCGAGCAGCAGGCGCAGGCCTGGCTGGCGAAGCTGGGCCTGCCGCAGGAGGCGCGTGTGCTCACGGTGCAACGCTCGGGCTGGCGTTTTCCTCGGCCCAGTCCCTATGCCTATGCGGTTTTTGACGTGTTGCCGCGCGCGGGCAGCCAGCCCGCTGACAATGCTGGCCTATGACCGAATTGCATGCTGACATTGCTCCGGCCGCTCCCAAGGGGATGCTGCCGCGCCCCCCGCTGCGGCTGAGCTGCGTGGTGCCAGCCCACAATGAAGAGGGCAACCTGGAGGCGTTCCTGCGCGCCCTGGACGCGACGGTGCGCACGCTGACACCCGACTACGAGCTGATCGTCGTCAACGACGGCAGCCGTGACGCCACGCACGAGATCGCGCTGCGCATGGCCCAGGAACTGCCCGTGCGCTATCTGGCGCTGTCGCGCAACTTCGGCAAGGAGGCGGCGCTGTCGGCCGGCATAGACCATGCGCGCGGCAACGCCGTGGTGCTGATCGACGCCGACTTCCAGCATCCGCTGGAGATGCTGCCCCAGATGTGCGAGCTGTGGCAGTCCGGCTACGACATGGTCTATGGCGTGATCGCCGACCGGGGCGCCGAAAGCGGCGCCAAGCGCGTGGGCACCAACCTGTTCTACCGGCTCATGAATGCCGGCAACCTGGTGAAGATCCCGCCCAATGCCGGCGACTTCCGCTGGCTGGACCGCTGCGTGGCCGACGCGCTCAAGGCCCTGCCGGAGAGCCACCGCTTCATGAAGGGCCTGTACGCCTGGGTGGGCTTCAAGGCCGCGGCCCTGCCGTTCGTGCCGGCCGACCGCACGGCCGGGGCGTCCAGCTTCAATTTCCGGCGCCTGGGCTCGCTGGCCCTGCTGGGGCTGACCTCGTTCACCACCTTGCCGCTGCGCGTATGGAGCGTGGTGGGCGGGATCATCTCGCTGGCGGCCCTGCTCTACGGCCTGTGGATCACCATGGAGACGCTGATCTTCGGCAACCCGCTGGACGGCTGGCCCACGCTGGCGGCCAGCATCATGCTGTTCTCGGGCGTGCAGCTGATGTCCATCGGCATCCTGGGCGAGTACATCGGCCGGATCTATGACGAGGTCAAGCGCCGTCCCACCTACCTGCTGGCGCGCGACGAAGACCGCAGCCCGCTGGCGCCACGGGACTAGCCATGCACGACGTGATCGCACAGCTGCGCCGCCTGCCGCAGGCGCTGCAGTTCGTGCTGGTAGGGGGCTGCGCGGCCGCCACGCACCTGGCCGTGGTCGCCCTGCTGGTGCAACGGGTGGGCATGGCGCCGCTGCATGCCAACGTGCTGGCCTTTCTCGTGGCCTTCGTGGTCAGCTACAACGGCCATGCGCTGTTCACCTTCGTGCAGGCCGGGGCGCAAGGCTGGGCCGTGGCCGGCAAGTACTTCGCCGTGGCCTGCGCCTCCTTCGTGGCCAACGAGCTGCTGTACTGGGTGGCCCTGCACTGGCTGCACTGGCACTATTTCTGGAGCCTGGCCCTGGTGCTGGTGCTGGTGGCGGTGGGCACCTTCGTCTTCGCCAAGTTCTGGGCCTTTGCGGCCCCCGGCCGCAAGGAATCCTCATGAACACCGTACCTGCCAGAAACAACGGGGAGAAGGCCTCGGCCAGAACCGTCGTCCTGTGCGCCGACGACTATGCGCTGCACCCCCTGGTCGATGAAGCCGTGGAGCAGCTCACGCTGCAGGGCCGGCTGTCGGCCACCAGCTGCATGACCACCTCGCCGCACTGGAGGCAGGCCGCCAGGCGCCTGCCCGCGCTGCGCCCGCGCCTGTCGCTGGGCCTGCACTTCAACCTGACCGAAGGCCACGGCCTGCAGCCCGCCGCCGGCATCGGTGCCGTGATCGCGCGCGCCTATGCCGGCGCACTCGGCGGCGCCGCCATGCGCGACGCCTGGCGCCGCCAGCTCGACGCCTTCGAGGACGCGCTGGGCATGGCCCCCGACTTCATCGACGGCCACCAGCACGTGCACCAGCTCCCCGGCGTGCGCGCCGCGCTGGTGCAGGAATTGCGCCAGCGCTATGGCGACAACGCCGACGACCTGCCCTGGGTCCGCTCCACCACCCCGGCCGGCCAGCTCTGGCGCGACCCCAAGGCCGCCATCATCGCCCTGCTGGGCGGCTGGACCACCACCCGCCGCCTGCGCCGCCAGGGCGTGCCGCTCAACCACGGCTTCGGCGGCGTCTACGCCTTCGACCAGCCCACGCCCGAAGGCTATGGCCGCCACATGGCCCAATGGCTGGCCCAGCTGCAGCCCGGCAGCCTCATGATGTGCCACCCCGCCACCGCCCCCGTCCAGGGCGATGCCATAGGCGCCCAGCGCGCCGTGGAATACGCCTACCTGCGCTCCGACGCCTTCGCCCAGGCCCTGGAACAAGCGCACTGCCACATCGCCCAAGGCCCCCTCACCCCGCTGTTCACATCGAACTAGCCAGCGGCAATAGAAAAAGCCCCGCGAACGGGGCTTGGGACGAGGCTGCAAAAACCGGCGCGGCCCAAAGCGAGGGACACCGAGCAAGGGCCGCCCCGCAGCAAGGGTGTCGTCCCCCTCCCTTGCGAAGCAAGTAGAGAGGGGGAAGGCGCGCCAGCGCCTCAGGGGGTGCTTTATCAGTACTCCCAGAAGATGCGCTGCAGCTGCTTCGTGTCCTGCGTCTTGGTCAGGGCCACGGCCGCCAGCAGGCGCGCCTTCTGCGGGTTCAGGTCATGGGCGACGACCCAGTCGTACTTGTCATCGGGCTGCTCGGCATTGCGCAGCACGAAGCCGGCCGGCACGCGCGAGCTGCGCACCACGATCACGCCCTTTTGGCGCAGTTCGTTGAGCTTGGGCACGATGCGGTCGGCCACCGAGCCATTGCCCGTGCCTGCATGCACGATGGCCTTGACGCCGGCCTTGCCCAGCGCGTCGATGGCCGTGGCGGGCACGTTGCCGTAGCCATAGACGATGTCCACGGCGGGCAGGTCGGTGATCTGCTCGATGTTGAACTCGCTGCCCCTGGTGTGGCGCTTGACGGGGGCGCGGAACCAGTAGGTCTTGCCCTCGACCACCATGCCCAGCGGGCCCCACTGGCTGGCGAAGGCATTGGTCTTGATGTTGGTGAGCTTGGCGACATCGCGCGCGGAGTCGATGTTGTCGTTCATGCTGACCAGCACGCCCTTGCCCGCCGAGTCCTTGGACGCGGCCGTAGCCACGGCGCCCAGCAGGTTCAGCGCGCCGTCGGCCGAGATGGCCGTGCCGGGGCGCATGGAGCCGACCATGACGATGGGCTTGTCGGTGGGCACCACCAGGTTCAGGAAGTAGCCGGTTTCCTCCAGTGTGTCCGTGCCGTGGGTGACGACGATGCCGTCCACGCCAGGCTGCTTGGCCAGCTCGTTGACGCGGCGGGCCAGCGTCAGCAGTTCCTTGTTGGTGAAGCTCTCGGAGGCGATCTGGAAGACCTGCTCGCCGGACACGTTGGCGATGTTGCTCAGCTCGGGCAGGCCGGCCAGCAGCTTGTCCACGGGCACCTTGGCGGCCGTGTAGGTGGCGCTGTTGACGGCGCTGGCGCCCGCGCCGGCAATGGTGCCGCCCGTGGCCAGGACGACCACGTTGGGCTTGCCGGCCTGTGCGGTGGGAGCGGGTGCAGGGGCGGCGGCCGTGGCGGGCGCTGCGGCTGCGGGGGCCTGGCTGGCGCCGGGCTGGGACGCGCAGCCTGCCAGCGCAAGCGCGACGGCCATCAAGGTCATACGGAAGGGGGTGAACGGCATGTATCGCTCCTGGAAAGGCATTGAATGATCCAGCCTTGTGGGCTGAATGCGGCACGATGCAATAAACATGCCCCGCCTGCATCAGCGCAAATCCCGATGGGAGCCGCGCGGCGAATGCGCTAAAAGCGCTTCCGAAAAAGGAGCGGTGAACGCTTTGCGGGATTGCGCCCAAGGCCTGAAAGGCTTGAGGTTTTTTGGGGCCGTTCCAAAGGCCGTGCCACGCTCAGATGGCCAGCGGGTCCACGTCTACCAGCCAGCGCACCAGGGCGCGGTGCCCGGGCTGTGCCCTGATCCAGTGCAGGTGCGCCTGCCAGGCCCAGAGAAAGCGCAGCAGGGCGGGCCGCTGGGTCGACTCGATCAGCATCTGCGCGCGCTCCACATTGGCCACGCGCTGCACGGACATGGGAATGGGCGGGTAGAGAAAGACATCGTCCACATGGGGCAGGCCGGCCTGGCGGGCGGCCTCGGCCGCAGCGGACAGGAAGGCCTGGGCGGCTTCCTGCGTGCGCGCATCGGCCCGCACGATGGCCTGGAAGGCGAAGGGCGGCATGCCCGCATCGCGCCGCTCGCGCAACTGGCGCGCGGCGAAGGCCGGGTAGTCGTGCGAGCGCAGCGCGGTGTAGACGGGGTGGGACGGGTCGTGCGTCTGTATCCACATCTCCGGGTGGCTGCCCTGGGCGGCCACGTAGTGCGCGTCGCGTCCTGCGCGGCCGGCGGCCTGCATCAGCAGGCTGAACAGGCGCTCGGGCGCTCGGTAGTCGCTGGAGAAAAGAGCGCTGTCGGGCTGCACGGCGGCCACCAGGGTGATGCGCCGGAAGTCATGGCCCTTGGCCACCATCTGGGTGCCCACCAGCACGTCGATGTCGCCCGCATGCACCTGGGCCAGTTGCTCCTCCAGCGCGCCCTTGGCGCGCGTGGTGTCGGCGTCGATGCGCGCCACGCGGGCGGGCTCGCGGTCGGGGCGCTGCACATTGCGCAGCAGGCGGGCCAGTTCTTCCTCCAACTGCTCCGTGCCCTTGCCCAGCGGCAGGATGTCGGGATTGCCGCAGCCGGGGCAGGCCATGGGCACGCGCTGGGTGTAGCCGCAGTGGTGGCAGCGCAGCGTGCGGTCCGCCTTGTGGAAGACCTGGTGGGCGCTGCAGTGCGGGCAGTCGCTTTTCCAGCCGCAGTCGGCGCAGAACAGCACGGGCGCGAAGCCGCGGCGGTTGAGCAGCACCAGGCTTTGCTCGCCGCGCTGCACGCGCTCGGTGATGGCATCGATCAGCGGCGGCGAGAACACGGCCTTGCGCGGCTGCTGGCCCATGTCCACCAGGCGCACGCGCGGCAGGGCGGCCGCGCCGATGCGGCTGGGCATGTGCAGGCGCAGGTAGCGGCCGCCCTGCGGCTCGTCGGCATTGGGCGGGCGGCTGGCGTGCCAGCTCTCCAGCGACGGCGTGGCGCTGCCCAGGATGACCTTGGCGCCGGTATCGCGCGCACGCCAGATGGCCAGGTCGCGCGCCGAGTAGCGTGCGCCTTCCTGCTGCTTGTAGCTGGCGTCGTGCTCCTCGTCCACCACGATCAGCGACAGGCCCGGCAGGCTGGCGAAGACCGACATGCGCGTGCCCAGCACGATGCGCGCCACGCCGGTGTGCGCGGCCAGCCAGCTCTTGAGCCGCTGGGGGTTGGTCATTGCGCTGTGCATGCTGACCACGCAGTCGGCGCCGTACTGCGGCGCGAAGCGCTCCGTGAAGCGCTGCTCCAGCTGGGGCGTGAGGTTGATCTCGGGCACCATCACCAGCACTTGGGCGCCGGGGTCGGCGTCCAGTGCTGCCTGGGTGGCTCTCAGATAGACCTCGGTCTTGCCGCTGCCCGTGCTGCCGAAGAGCAGAAAAGGGCCGGGATGGGCGGCGATCTGCGTGAAGACGTCGGCCTGCTCGGCGCTGAGGACGATGGGGGGAATGTCTGCGGCGGCCGAGGCCGGTGCGAGCGCTGATGCAGGCGCACTGCCAGGCGCCTGTTCCTCTTTTGCAGCCTTGGCCGCTCTCTTCGCCGCGGCCTTGGTCGGCCTGAGCCGGCGCGCCAGTTGCTCGGCCGTCATCTCGCGCAGTTGCGGGGGCAGGGCCGTCACGGCGATTTCGCCCACGCTGCGCTGGTAGTAGTAGGCGGCGAAGGCCACCAGCCGGCGCCAGGCGGCCGGCAGCGGCGCAATGCCCTGAAGCACTGCGGCGACGGGGCGCAGTTCCACGCCTTCGGGCATGGCGGCGGGGCGGGGCGGGGCGTCCCAGACCACGCCCAGCAGGTCCCGGCGACCCAGGGGCACGCGCACCAGGGTGCCGGCCTCCAGGGGCTGGTCGCAGGTGTAGCTCAGCAGCTCGCCCACGGCGCTGTGCGCCGGCGTCTGGACGGCGACATGGACGGTGTGGGCGGGGAGGGACATGCGAATGCGGGGAAAGCGGGGCCTGAAAACGCGGGCGCCGCACGGCAGGACCTGCGGCAACCAAGCCGCCAAGCATAAGCCTTTGGCGCTGTCCGGAGCCTGGGTGCGGCGTTCTACACCAGACGCCCCGGCCGGTGACTGCGGGTTTCTGGGTATATCGTCAATTTCTGTGGATAACTTTGTGGGGATTATTCGGATCTATGGGCATGCACCTGCTTATCCGGCCTTGCCAATCGGTGCATGCTGAAAATGTTGCTATCAAAAAATTTATTCAAAAACAATGGCTTATATCGATATGTCGCCGGCGTGCAGGCGCGGATGACAACTGCAACTCCTAGGGCCTCGCTCGGATTTTTCTGTGCATAAGATGGTCTGTGGCCATCTTGTGCAGCAAGCGGCTGTCGGGTACCCGGCTTGTGGACAGCGGGGCCTTGCCGGGCCGTTGGCGGCCCCGGCAGGGGCCGGCGCTGCGCTGGCGTCCGGCCCTGGGGTTCGGGAGAAGCGGGGGGCGGGGAGGCGGCTCGATCAGCGCTGGCGCAGGGCGCGCGAATGGCTGTGCACGGTCTCCACCAGGGCCGCCACGTGCTCGGGCGGCGTGAACTGGCTGATGCCGTGGCCCAGGTTGAAGATGTGCGTGGGGCCCGTGGTGGTCCTGTCGGTGTGCGGGGCGCCGAAGCTGTCGAGCACGGCGCGCGCCTGCTCGGCCACGCGCTCGGGCGGTGCGAACAGCACATTGGGGTCGATGTTGCCCTGCAGCGCCTTGCCGGGTCCGCCCACCTCGCCGCCGACGATGGCGCGGGCGCGGGCCAGGTTGGCCGTCCAGTCCAGGCCCAGCACCTCGCAGTCCAGGTCCTTCATGTCGGGCAGCCAGATGCCGCCGCCCTTGGTGAAGACGATGCGCGGCACGTCCTGCCCATCGGCGCCCGTGCGCTTGAGTCCGGCCAGCACGCGCTTGGTATAGGCCAGGCTGAATTCCTGGAAGGCGCCGTCGGCCAGCACACCGCCCCAGCTGTCGAACACCATCACGGCCTGGGCGCCCGCATCGATCTGGGCGTTGAGGTAGGCGGCCACGCTGTCGGCGTTGATGGCTAGGATGCGGTGCATCAGGTCGGGGCGCGCATACATCAGGCTCTTGACCAGGCGGTAGTCGTCGCTGCCCTTGCCCTCGACCATGTAGCAGGCCAGGGTCCAGGGGCTGCCCGAGAAGCCGATCAGCGGCACGCGGCCATCGAGCGCGCGGCGGATGCTGGTCACGGCGTCGAACACATAGCGCAGCTTGTCCATGTCGGGCACGGCCAGCTCGGCCACGGCGGCCTCGTCGCGCACCACCTTGGCAAAGCGCGGGCCTTCGCCTTCTGCAAAGGACAGGCCCAGGCCCATGGCGTCGGGCACGGTCAGGATGTCGGAGAACAGGATGGCCGCGTCCAGCGGGAAGCGCTCCAGAGGCTGCAGCGTGACCTCGGTGGCGTAGTCTACGTTGGTGGCCAGGCCCATGAAGCTGCCGGCCCGGGCGCGCGTGGCCTTGTATTCGGGGAGATAGCGGCCCGCCTGGCGCATCAGCCACAGCGGCGTGTAGTCGGTGGCCTGGCGCCGGCAGGCGCGCAGGAAGGTGTCGTTGGTCAGGGGGGCGAAGCTCATGGTGGGCGATTGTCGCCGAGTCGGCTTCGCCAGGCTGTCGCGATGCCCGAGCGGCGCAGGGCGTCTTGCCTCGGGTTAACCCTGGTCAATATCGGCGGCAACGGGCTTTTTGAGGCCGCTACATTGTGCGGCGTGCGTTCCGCACGGGAATCCGTCCATGCAAGGAGAGAGTTTGCGATGCAGCGAAGAACCCTGACCCAGATCCTGGCCCTGGCCCCGGCTGTTTCGGCCGCCAGCTGGCTGGCTGGAAGTGCCACGGCGGCCGAGCCGCTGTTTCCGGGCAAGGCGCCGCTGCGCATCGTCGTGGGCTACCCGCCCGGTGGCGCCACCGACCGCGTGGCGCGCATCGTGGCCGACAAGCTGCAGGCGCGCGTGGGCTCGCCCGTGGTGGTGGAGAACAAGCCCGGCGCGGGCGGCCGTCTGTCGGCCCAGTATGTGAAGAACGCGCCGGCCTCCCAGCCCGCGCTGCTGCTGGCCAACCCGGCCGTGATGCTGGTGGCGCCCCTGGTGTTCCCCGACTCGGGCTACGACCCCGACAAGGACTTCCGCCCGGTCAGCGAGGTCAATCGCTACGAATTCGGCGTGGCCGTGGCCAGTGCCGTGCCCGTCAGGCAGCTGTCGCACCTGCTGGCCTGGCTGCGTGCCAATCCGCAGCAGGCCAACGTGGGCGTGCCGGCCACGGGCAGCCTGCCGCACTTCTTCTCGCTGATGCTGGGCGAGGCCGCCAAGGTCCGCACCGAAACCGTGGGCTACAAGGGCTCGGCCCCGCTGCTGACCGACCTGGTGGGCGGCCAGGTGCCGCTGGCCATCGACACCTTCGACGTGCTGCTGCCCCAGCACGAGGCCGGCAAGATCCGCGTGCTGGCCGTGTCGGGCGAGCGCCGCAGCACCATGGCGCCGGACATTCCCACGCTCAAGGAATCGGGCCTGAACCTGTCGGGCATGGGCTGGAACACCTTGTTCGCGCCGCAGAGCATGGCGCCCGACGTTGCCGAGCGCCTGTCGCGCATGGTGCAGGAGATCATGAAGGAGCCCGACACGCGCCAGAAATTCGAGGCCAGCCGGCTCACCCCGGTCTCCAGCAGCAGCGCGCAGACGGCCGAGATGCTCAAGGCCTACCGCGCGCAGTGGACGCCGGTGGTGCAGCGCTCGGGCTTCAAGCCCTGAACCTTCAAGAAAAATGGCCCGTGCGGGCCTTTTTTCATCGCCGGGCCGCCCCAAGATGAAAAACGCCCCCTCGGGGGGCAGCGTGGGGGCCTTTTTTCATGGGGCCTAGGGGTTTCCTCGGTGCCTGGGCGCTTGTGGTGGAAAGGGTCTGGCGACTAACATTTACCGACCATTCGGTAAATTATGTTTGATCTGCCGCATAAAGACGGCAGACAGGCCACGGAGACTTCCATGCCCCCATCGCTGGTTCTGGTTGAGCAGCAAGACGCCGTCCGCACCCTGGTGCTGAACCGCCCCGACGCGCTCAACAGCTTCAACGCGCAACTGCACGAGCAGCTGCTTTCGGCCCTGGAGCAGGCCGCCGGCGATGCCTCGGTGCGCTGCGTGGTGCTCACGGGGGCGGGGCGCGGCTTTTGCGCGGGCCAGGATCTGTCCGACCCCGAGGCCGCGCCCGACCAGAACCTGGGCGACCTGATCGAGCGCCGCTACCAGCCGCTGTGCCTGCGGCTCAAGTCCATGCCCGTGCCCGTGGTGGCCGCCGTCAATGGCGTGGCCGCAGGTGCGGGCGCCAATATCGCGCTGGCCTGCGACCTGGTGCTGGCCGCGCGCTCGGCCAGCTTCATCCAGGCCTTTGCCAAGATCGGCCTGGTGCCCGACTGCGGCGGCACCTGGCTGCTGCCGCGCCTGGTGGGCCGTGCGCGCGCCCTGGGCCTTGCGCTGCTGGGCGACAAGCTGCCTGCGGCCGAGGCCGAACGCATGGGCCTGATCTGGCGCTGCGTGGAAGATGCCGATTTGCGCAGCGAAGCCCAGGCCCTGGCCCAGCGCCTGGCCGCCATGCCCGTGCGGGCCCTGGCGCGCACGCGGGAGGCCATGGACTCTGCCCAACTGCTGGACTACGAGCATGCGCTCACGCGCGAGGCGCGCCAGCAGGGCCAGCTGGGCGCGGCCCACGACTACCAGGAGGGCGTGGCCGCCTTCCTGGGCAAGCGGGCTGCCGTGTTCTCGGACCGTTGAGGAGCGGCGCCATGCAAGACACCCATACCCCGGACGAAGCCGCACAGCGCCTGGCCGAACAGGTGCGCGACGGCATGCTGGCGCGCGACCGCGCCGCGCAAGGCCTGGGCCTGCGCATCACGGACATTGCCCCCGGCGCGGCGCGCATGGAGATGGCCGTGCGCGACGACATGCTCAACGGCTTCGACATCTGCCACGGCGGCTTCATCACGGCGCTGGCCGACACGGCCTTTGCCTATGCCTGCAATGCGCGCAACGAGATGACGGTGGCCTCGGGCCTGAGCGTGGACTTCGTCGCGCCCGGCCGGCCCGGCGACGTGCTCACGGCCCAGGCCCGCGAAGTCTCGCGCGCAGGCCGCACCGGCGTCTATGACGTGCAGGTCACCAACCAGCGCCAGGAAGTGATCGCGCTGTTCCGTGGCCGCTCGCACAGCTTCAAGGGCCGGCCCACCGTTCCCGGCCTGACAGAGCCCGCCTGAAGAGGTCCGCCATGTCCCTGCAGCGCCTCGCCCCCGGCGAACTCGACCCCATCGAAACCGCCAGCCGCGACGAGATCGCCTCGCTGCAGCTGCTGCGCCTGCGCTGGTCGCTGCAGCACGCCTACGACCATGTGCCGCACTACCGCCGCGCCTTCGATGAAAAGGGCGTGCACCCTTCCGACCTGCGCACGCTGTCCGACCTGGCCCGCTTTCCCTTCACCACCAAGAAGGACCTGCGCGAGAACTACCCGTTCGGCATGTTCGCCGTGCCGCGCCAGAAGGTGGCGCGCGTGCATGCCTCCTCGGGCACCACGGGCAAGCCCACGGTCGTGGGCTACACGTTGAATGACATCGACAACTGGGCCAACCTGGTGGCGCGCTCCATCCGCGCGGCGGGCGGGCGGCCCGGCGACATGGTGCATGTGGCCTATGGCTACGGCCTGTTCACGGGCGGCCTGGGCGCGCACTACGGTGCCGAGCGCGCGGGCTGCACCGTGGTGCCCATGTCGGGCGGGCAGACCGAAAAGCAGGTGCAGCTGATCCAGGATTTCCGGCCCGACATCATCATGGTCACGCCCAGCTACATGCAGGTGATCGTGGAGGAGATGCAGCGCCAGGGCCTGGACCCGCGCGCAAGCTCCTTGAAGATCGGCATCTTCGGCGCCGAACCCTGGACCGAGGCCATGCGCCGCGAGATCGAGGGCAAGGCGGGGCTGGATGCCGTGGACATCTACGGCCTGTCCGAAGTCATGGGACCGGGCGTGGCCAGCGAATGCGTGGAGAGCAAGGACGGGCCGGTGATCTGGGAAGACCATTTCTATCCCGAGATCATCGACCCCGACACGGGCGAGGTGCTGCCCGACGGAAGCGAGGGCGAGCTGGTCTTCACGTCGCTGTCCAAGGAAGCCATGCCCATCATTCGCTACCGCACGCGGGATTTGACGCGGCTGCTTGCGCCGACTTCGCGCAGCTTCCGGCGCATGGGCAAGATCGTGGGGCGCAGCGACGACATGCTCATCATCCGCGGCGTGAACCTGTTTCCCACGCAGATCGAGGAGATCGTGCTGCAGAACGCCCAGCTGTCGGGCCAGTACCAGCTGGTGGTCACGCGCGACGGCAACCTGGACCGGCTGGCCGTGCGCTGCGAGATGCAGCCGGGCACGCAGGGCGACACCGAGGCGCTGGCACTGTGGGTGCAGCAGCGCATCAAGACCCTGGTCGGCGTGAGCGCCGAGGTCGAGGTGCTGCGGCCCGATTCCATAGAGCGCACCCTGGTGGGCAAGGCCCGCCGCGTGATCGACCACCGCAGCCGCTGAGCGCGCACAGGAGTCCCATGGCCCGAGGCCGATCTTCCGGATACGACGACCAGCGCGAACTGATCCTGGGCCATGCCGCCGCGCTGTTCGCGCGCAGCGGCTACCCCGGCACTTCGATGAACGAGGTGGCCCAGGCCTGCGGCCTGTCCAAGCCCACCATCTACCACTACTTCCGCGACAAGTACGCGCTGCTGGTGGACATCACCGATGGCCACATGACGCGGCTGCAGGCCCTGGTGGACGAAGTGCAGTCCATGGGCCTGCCGCCCGAGCCGCGGCTGCGCATGCTGATCGAGCGCTTCGTGCAGGAGTACGCCCATGCCCGCCATGCCCACCGCGTGCTGACCGAGGACGTGCGCTTCCTGCAGGACGACGACCGCCAGCGCGTGCTGGGCAAGGAGCGCGCCGTGGTCGAGACATTTGCCCAGGCGGTGGCCCAGCTGCGGCCTGACGCCGATGGCGCGGGCCTGTCCAAGGCGCTGGCCATGCTGCTGTTCGGGATGATGAACTGGATGTTCACCTGGCTGCGGCCCGACGGCTCGCTGGACCACGAGGCCATGGCCCCCGTGGTGGCCGACCTGTTCCTCGGAGGCCTGCCGGCCGTGCAGACCCCAGGCAAACCCGGGCATCAAACCGCTGGCAAAAAAATAGTTACCACGGTAAATTGTGGCGCCTGAAGGTGCCACGCCCCATCCAACACAAGGAGACAGACATGAAGCGTTTGACGAAACTGGGCCTGCTGGCCGCGACCCTGGCCACGGTCTGGGGCTCGGCCCTGGCCGACATCAATGTGGGCGTGGTGGTCTCGGCCACCGGACCGGCGGCCTCCCTGGGCATTCCCGAAAAGAACACCGTGGCGCTGATGCCGCGCACGGTGGCGGGCCAGAAGGTCAACTACATCATCCTGGACGACGCCTCCGACACCACGGCGGCCGTGGCCAACACGCGCAAGCTGATCAGCGAGAGCAAGGTCGATGTCATCCTGGGCTCCAGCATCACGCCCAACTCGCTGGCCATGGTGGACGTGGTCTCCGAGGCCAAGACGCCCATGATCACGCTGGCGGCCTCGGCCAAGATCGTCGAGCCCATGGATGCCAAGAAGTTCTGGGTCTTCAAGACGCCCCAGCACGACGCCATGATGGCCGCCGCCATCGGCGAGCACATGGCCAAGGCCGGCATCAAGACCGTGGGCTACATCGGCTTCAACGACGCCTACGGTGAAAGCTGGCTGCAGGAGTTCCGCAAGGTGGCCGAGGCCAAGGGCATCAAGCTCACCGCCACCGAGGCCTATTCGCGCAGCGATACCTCGGTCACGGGCCAGACGCTCAAGCTCATGTCCGCCAAGCCCGATGCGGTGCTGATCGCAGGCTCGGGCACGCCGGCCGCGCTGCCGCAAAAGTCGCTCAAGGAGCGCGGCTACCAGGGCAAGATCTACCAGACCCATGGCGTGGCCAATGCCGACTTCCTGCGCGTGGGCGGCAAGGATGTGGAAGGCACGCTGCTGCCCGCCGGCCCCGTGCTGGTGGCCCACCAACTGCCCGACAGCAACCCGGTCAAGAAGTCTGCCGTCTCCTATGTGGAGGCTTACGAGGCCGCCAACGGCAAGGGCACGGCATCGACCTTTGGCGCGCATTCCTGGGATGCGGGCCGCGTGCTCGAAGCGGCGATTCCCGCCGCGCTCAAGAAGGCCCAGCCCGGCACGGCCGAGTTCCGCGCCGCCCTGCGCGATGCGCTGGAGCAGACCAAGGACGTGGCCGGCGCCCACGGCATCTTCAACATGACGCCCACCGACCACCTGGGCCTGGACCAGCGCGCGGCCGTCATGGTCAAGATCGAGAACGGCACCTGGAAGTACCAGCCCTGAACCTGCGGGCCTGAGGCCGCAGCGGCTGCCGCACCTGGCGGCGGCCGCTGTGGCGCTCGGCCGCGCCTGCTCGAAAGTCGATCATGGATCTGCAAATCGCCCTGCTGCTGGGGCAGGACGGCATCGTCAACGGCGCCGTCTACGGCCTGATGGCGCTGGCCCTGGTGCTGGTGTTCTCGGTCACCCGCATCATCTTCATTCCGCAGGGCGAGTTCGTCGCCTTCGGCGCGCTCACCCTGGCCATGATGCAGGCCGGCCGCGTGCCCACCACGCTGTGGCTGCTGCTGGCCCTGGCCGCCGCCGTGCTGGTGGTGGACCTGCTGCGCTGGCGCGCGGGCAGCCAGGTGAGCTGGCCCGCCACCTTCCTGTGGTGCCTGGCGCTGCCGGCCATTGCCGTGGCCCTGGCCTGGGGGCTGCGCCCGTCCTCGCTGATGCTGCAGGCGCTGGCCACCCTGGTGCTGATCACGCCCATGGGGCCGCTGCTGTACCGCCTGGCCTACCGGCCGCTGGCCCATGCCTCGGTGCTGATGCTGCTCATCGTCTCGGTGGCCATGCACGGCGTGCTGGTCGGCCTGGGGCTGCTGTTCTTCGGTGCCGAAGGCTCGCGCACCCCCGCATTTTCCGAGGCGCAGCTGCGCCTGGGCGACATCACGATTTCGGGCCAGTCCCTGGTGGTGGTGGGCGTGACCCTGGTGCTGGTGGCCCTGCTGTTCGTGTTCTTCGAGCGCTCCATGATCGGCAAGGCGCTGCGCGCCACCGCCATCAACCGCGTGGGCGCACGCCTCATGGGCATTCCCACGGCCATGGCCGGCGACGTGAGCTTTGCGCTGGCCGCGCTGATCGGCGCCATCTCCGGCCTGCTGATCGCGCCGCTGACCACGGTGTACTACGACACCGGCTTTCTGATCGGCCTCAAGGGCTTCGTGGCCGCCATCGTGGGCGGGCTGGCCAGCTACCCGCTGGCCCTGGCCGGCGCGCTGCTGGTCGGGCTGCTGGAGGCCTTCTCGTCGTTCTGGGCCAGTGCCTACAAGGAGGTGCTGGTGTTCACGCTGATCATCCCGGTGCTGTGGTGGCGATCGCGCAATAGCCACCATGTGGAGGAAGAAGAATGAGCGCCCCCGTTTCCTCGCAGGCCACGGCGCCTGCCAAGGCCGCCTCGGGCGGCATCAGCACGCGCGTGCTCACGGTGGCCGCCATTGCGCTGCTGGCCGCGTCCTGGGGCTTTCTGCCTGATTTCACCGTCGTCATCCTCAGCTACATCGGCCTGTTCGCCATGGTGGCCGCAGGCCTGGTGATGCTGACCGGCGTGGGCGGCATGACCTCGTTCGGCCAGGCGGCCTTCGTGGGCATCGGCGCCTATGCCACGGCCTGGGTCTGCACGGCGCCGGCCTCGGTGGCCGCGCTGGGCGGGCTGGTGGGCGCGGCGGGCCTGCCCTGGGTGGGCCTGGCGCTGGGCCTGCTCATCACCTTCGTCGTGGCCTGGCTGCTGGGCGCGGTCACGGTCAAGCTGCAGGGCCACTACCTGCCGCTGTGCACCATCGCCTGGGGGCTGAGCCTGTACTACCTGTTCGGCAACATGGAATTCCTGGGCGGGCAGACCGGCATCACGGGCATTGCGCCGCTGGTGATCGGCGGCGTCTCGCTGGCCTCGCCGCGCGCCATGGGCGTGGTGATCTGGGCCGTGCTGCTGGTGGCGCTGTGGCTGCTGCACAACCTGCTGGACTCGCGCGAGGGCCGGGCCATCCGCGCGCTGCGCGGCGGCCGCGTCATGGCCGAATCCATGGGCATCGACACAGCGCACTACCGCGTCAAGCTCTTCGTGCTGGCGGCCTTGCTGGCCACTCTGTCGGGCTGGCTCTACGCCCACATGCAGCGCTTCGTGAGCCCGGCGCCCTTCAACCTGAACGTGGGCATCGAGTACCTGTTCATGGCCGTGGTCGGCGGCGCCGGCCACCTGTGGGGCGCCGTGCTGGGTGCCACGCTGATCACCCTGGTCAAGCAAAAGCTGCAGGACATATTGCCGGCCCTGCTGGGCACCAGCGGCAACTTCGAGGTCATCGTCTTCGGCCTGCTGATGGTGCTGGTGCTGCAGCGCTTTGCAGAAGGCCTGTGGCCCACGCTGCAGGCGCTCACGGCGCGCTGGGTGCGCCGGCCCGTGTCCGATCTGAAGCTGGCGGACGCGGCGCCGCTGGCGCAGCGCGCGCTGCCCGCTACGGGCCAGGTGCTGCTGGCGGCCGAGCATGTGACCAAGCGCTTTGGCGGCCTGGTGGCCAACAACGATGTGGCCATGACGCTCAAGGCCGGCGAGGTGCATGCGCTGATCGGCCCCAACGGCGCGGGCAAGAGCACCTTCTTCAACATGATCTCGGGCGTGGACTCGCCCACCGAGGGCCAGGTCCGCTTCATGGACCAGGCCATGAACGATGCGCCCTCGCGCCGCTTCGCCGCCCTGGGCCTGGGCCGCACCTTCCAGCATGTGCGCCTGCTGGGCCAGCGCAGCGTGCTGGAGAACGTGGCCGTGGGCGCGCACCGGCGTGCGCACCGGGGCTGGCTGGCCTCCATGCTGCGCCTGGACCGGGCCGAGGAGGCCTCGGTGCTGGCCGAGGCGCGCCGCCAGATCGAGCGCTGCGGCCTGGGCGCCTTCGCCGATGTGCCGGCCGCCTCGCTGGCCCTGGGCCAGCAGCGCATCGTGGAGATCGCACGCGCCCTGGCCGGCCAGCCTGCGGCCCTGCTGCTGGACGAGCCGGCCGCCGGCCTGCGCCACCTGGAAAAACAGGCCCTGGCCGACCTGCTGCGCCAGCTGCGCGCCGAGGGGCTGGGCATTCTCGTCGTGGAGCACGACATGGAGTTCGTCATGAATCTTGCGGACCGCATTACGGTGCTGGAGTTCGGCACCGTGATCGCCGAAGGCACGCCGGCCCAGATCCAGGTCAACCAGCGCGTGCTGGATGCCTACCTGGGCGGCGGCGACGACGACGAGGTAACCGGAGAGACGGCATGAGCGACACCCTTTTGCAGCTCAAGGGCCTGAGCGTGTCCTACGGTCCCGTGGAGGCCGTGCACCAGGTGGATCTGGATGTGCGCAGCGGCGAGATCGTCACCGTCATCGGCCCCAACGGCGCGGGCAAGACCACGCTGCTGTCGGCCGCCATGGGCCTGCTGCCCTCGCGCGGCGAGATCCATCTGGACGGCAAGCGCATCGCACGCCCCGGCGTCGAGGTCATGGTGGCCAACGGCGTGGCCCTGGTGCCCGAAAAGCGCGAGCTGTTCGGCGAGATGTCGGTGGAGGACAACCTGCTGCTGGGCGGCTTCTCGCGCTGGCGCCGGGGCCTGCGCGACCAGGCGCAGCGCATGGACGAGGTCTTTGCCATCTTCCCGCGCCTGAGGGAGCGGCGCCCGCAGATGGCCTCCACCCTGTCGGGCGGCGAGCGCCAGATGCTGGCCATCGGCCGCGCGCTGATGGCGCGCCCGCGCCTGCTGCTGCTGGACGAGCCCTCGCTGGGCCTGGCGCCGCTGATCGTGCGCGAGGTGCTGCAGGTCGTGGCCGGCCTGCGCGACCACGGCGTCTCGGTGCTGCTGGTCGAGCAGAACGCGCGCGCCGCCCTCAAGGTGGCCGACCGTGCCTACGTGCTGGAGATGGGCGCCGTGGCGCTCAGCGGCGCGGCCAGGGAGCTGCTGCACGACCGGCGCATCATCGATACCTATCTGGGGATGGGGCGCAGTGCGGAGGCGGTGGCCTGAGACGCAACCCCCCGCCACAACGAAAAAGGCTGCCGGACCGGCAGCCTTTTTGCATCTGCAGCGTGGCGCTCAATCCAGCTTGATGTTGTTGGCCGAGATCACCCGGCCCCACTTGCTGCGCTCGGCGCGCACGAACTGGCCCATCTGGTCGGCGCTGCCGGGCATGGGTTCCACGCCCATGGCGGCCAGGCGTGCCTTGGTGCGGGTGTCGGCCAGGGCCTGCTGCAGCGACTGGCTGAACTTCTTGACCACCTCGGCCGAGCTGCCCGTGGGCACGACGATGCCCTGCCAGGCATAGCCCTCGAAACCTTTCAGACCCTGCTCCTGCAACGTGGCGACCTGGGGCAGCACATCCACGCGGGCGGGGCTGGCCACGCCGATGGCCTTGAGCTTTTTCTCGCTCAGGAAGGGAATGATGGTGGCGCTGTCGGCCCACATGGCGGGAATCTGGCCGCCGACCACGTCCTGCACGGCCGGGGCGGCGCCACGGTAGGGCACATGGGTCATGTTGCTGATGCCCGCCTGTTCGCGGAACAGTTCGCCCACCAGGTGGTGGGGGCTGCCCAGTCCGGCCGAGCCCCAGCTCACGCCGGTCTTTTGCTGTTTGGCCCAGGCCAGGAATTCGGCGAGGTTGGTGGCGGGCACCTCGTTGTTGACCACCAGCAGCATGGGAAAGCGCACCAGCATGCCCACGGGCTTGAAGTCGCGCTCGGCGTTGTAGTTGAGCTTGCTGAACAGGAAGGGGTTGGCCGCCAGCGTGGCGAAGTCGGCCGTGAACATGAGGTTGCCGTAGTCGCGCGAGCGGGCGCTGTACTCGGCCGCGATGTTGGTGCCTGCGCCGGGCTTGTTGTTGATGACGATGACCCGCTCCATGTTGCGGCCCATGGCTTCGGCGATGACGCGGGCGACCACGTCCGAGCCGCCGCCGGCCGCATAGCCCACGACCCATTCCAGGGGCTTGTCCTGTGCCAGGGCGGCAGGCCCTGCGGCCAGGGCCAGGCCCGAGCAGGCCAGTGCGGCCAGAAACTGCTTGCGTTGCATCCTTGTCTCCATGTTGTATGCGGCGCCCTTGTGAGATGTCCAAGGTGTGAGGCGGGCGCCTTTGTGGGGATGGCAGGCCGTCGCACGGGCGGCGGCGCGCGGCTTCAGGCGGCCGCGTGTACCGGGGCGACCGGCGTCACGGCGCCGCGCTCGGCCGGGTCCGCGCCGGCAGGGGCAAGTCCTGCGCTGGCGCGGGCCAGTTCGAGCGCATGCAGCAAGGTGCCCTGGTGGCCGATGTGATTGGCCAGCAGCAGCACGAGGCGGGCATTGAGGGCATGGCTTTGCGCGGTATCGAGCCCCTGGTGGGTGGCGATCAGGGCTTCGTAGAAATCGTCGCAGGCCTGCAGGTTGGGGTGGGTGGACAGCAGCATGGCGGTCTCCTGTGGATGGGGCGTAAGAGGTTCAGGCCGTGGCGGCGGCGCCGCAGGCTCTTTGCAACGCGGCGCGCACGTTGGCTTCGTCGGGGCGGCGCCAGCGCGCGCAGACATGCTGGTCAGGCCGCAGCAGGTAGCTGGTGCCGGGGCGTGCATCCAGGCGTTTGGCCGCCAGGCCGCGCGCATCGATGAGGTCGGCGCCGTGCGCATGGGCTTCGCCCTCGGCTGCGATGGACAGGTTGAGCACGCCGGGCAGCGCCTGCGCCCAGGCCGGCGTGGGGCCGAAGTGCAGCAGCGTGAAGTCCGGTCCCAGTGCGCGCAGCAGCCAGGCCGTGCCGTCTGCGCCAGGCCGGCGCATGGGCGCATCGGCCAGCACGGCGCCGGGCATCTGCGTTCCGTCGAAGGTGTCGGTGTCGGGCGTGTTGAGCACGGAGCCGTGCAGCGTGGCCGGCACGGACAGCCGCCCGCTGTTGACGATGCGGCGCGCGAATTCATGGTCGCGCGCCAAGTCCAGCACGGCGTCGCGGAACAGGCGGCTGATCTCGCTCTTGGGCGTGATGAAGTCGGTGGCGCGCGTGGAGTTGCGGATGTTCTCGTCGGCCGCGTATTCGCGCTCGGCGCCGTAGGTGGCGATCAGCGAGGCATCGGCCTGGCCGCGCAGCACGCGGTCCAGCTTCCAGGCCAGGTTCTCGGCATCCTGCACGCCGCTGTTGGCGCCGCGTGCGCCAAACGGCGAGACGCCGTGGGCGCTGTCGCCCGCGAAGACCACGCGGCCGTGGACGAAGCGGTCCATGCGCAGGCAGGCGAAGGTGTAGACGCTGGCCCATTCCAGCTCGAAGGGCGCGTCCTTGCCCAGCAGGGCGCGGATGCGCGGCACGATGTTCTCGGGCTTTTTCTCTTCCTCGGGGTCCGCGTCCCAGCCCAGCTGGAAGTCGATGCGCCAGACATCGTCGGGCTGGCGGTGCAGCAGCACGCTCTGGCCCGGGTGGAAGGGCGGGTCGAACCAGAACCAGCGCTCGGTGGGGAATTCGGCGTGCATCTTCACGTCGGCGATCAGGAAGCGGTCGCGGAAGATGCGGCCATGGCTTTCCTGGCCCAGCAGGCCACGCAGCGGCGAGCGCGAGCCGTCGCAGGCCAGGACCCATTGCGCATCGATGCGGTAGCTGCCGTCAGGTGTCTCCACGGTCAGCAGCGCGCCCTCGGCCTGCGGCTCCAGTGCCGTGACCTTGCTGTGCCAGCGCAGGTCGATCAACGGCAGCTGCAGTGCGCGCTCGACCAGGTAGGCCTCGGCGTAGTACTGCTGCAGGTTGATGAAGGCCGGGCGCTCATGGCCGTCCTCGGGCAGCAGGTCGAAGCGGTACAGCGGCTGGTCCTTGAAGAAGACCTTGCCCAGGTTCCAGGACACCCCCTTGTCCACCATGGGCTGGCCCACGCCCAGGCGGTCCCAGATCTCCAGCGTGCGCTTGGAAAAGCAGATGGCGCGCGAGCCCGTGGACAGCCGGCAGTCGTTGTCCAGCAGCACCACGCGCTGGCCGCGCTGGGCCAGGTCGATGGCCAGCGACAGGCCTACGGGGCCGGCGCCGACGATGACCACGGGATGCCGGGCGGGCGTGTCCGCACCGGCGTCCTGGTCGGCATGGCGCTCGTAGGGGATGTGGATGGACTGTATGTCTGCGCCGCTGCCGCGCAGCGCTTGCAGGGAGATGGCGGGGTGGGACATGGTGTTCGTCCTCTGGCGTGGGCAGTGTGGAAAAAAGGGCGCAGCCATCCCCGCCGGCGCGCCAGGGCGCCGGTTCACGGACGGGTGCGATGGGCGGGCGTGCCGGTGTTCAGGCCCGGACGCCGCCGTGCATCAGCCTTCGAGCGCCAGCCACATCTGGCGGTCGCGTTCGGCGGTCCAGATGCGCGGGTCGGCGTGGCCCGATGCCTCGTCATAGGCGCGGGTCACATCGAAGGGCATGCAGTGGTTGAAGATCACCCACTGGCCGTACTTGGGCTGCAGCTTGGCGAAGGCGGCCTCGTAGACCTTGCGCAGGTCCTGCTGGGCGTCGGCGCCGGCCTTGACCTCGGTCCACAGGTCGCTGATGAAGTCGCGCGTGCCGGCCAGGCCGGCCTGCACCTCGGCCGGCGTCTGCAGCGCGGCGCCCCGGCCGGGCACGAGCTTTTCGGGCTGCAGGGCGGCGATGGCGTCCAGCGTGTGCGGCCAGTCCTGGAAGTAGGCATCGCCCGCGTAGGGCGTGGCGCCGAACTCCACCAGGTCGCCGCTGAACAGCACCTTGTCCTGGGGCAGCCAGACCACGGTGTCGCCCTTGGTGTGGCCGCGGCCCAGCTGCAGGATCTGCACTTCCAGCTTGCCCAGCCACAGCGTCATCTTGCCGGTGAAGGTGAGGGTGGGCCAGGTCATGCCGTCGGGCACGCTTTCCACGTTCTGGAACAGGCGCGGGAAGCGGCCGATCTCGCTGGCCTTGTCCTGCTCGCCGCGCTCCACGATGAGGTCGTAGGTGTCCTGGCTGGCAATGATGTGCTCGGCGCCTTCCGCGAAGAAGGCCGAGGCGCCCAGCACGCGCACCGCGTGGTAGTGGGACAGCGTGACGTACTTGATGGGCTTGTCGGTGACCTCGCGGATGCGGCGGATCACGTCCTGGGCCATGACGGGCGTGGCCTGGGTGTCGATCACCATCACGGCGTCGTCGCCAATGATGATGCCGGTGTTGGGGTCGCCTTCGGCCGTGTAGGCGTAGGCGTGCTCGGAGAGCTTGTCGAAGCTGACCTGCTTGATTTCGAGGTCGGCGGCGGAGGCAAAGGTCTTGGTGGTCATGGGCATCCTGCTTTTGAGATGGACAAATGCATTTGTTTTTATCGAATGCCTGAATGCTAGGGAAAAATTCAACATTGAACAATTCATTTGACATAGTGAAAAACCCTCGGAGCCGCAAACTCCGGGTTCCAGCCTTCACAATGCCTGCCATGTCCGATGCCGCCTCCTCCCCGAACGACCCCGTCTTCCCCTCCGACAGCGCCGATGACGAGCCCGCGCGCGGCCCGCGTGGCATCCAGAGCGTGGAGGTCGGCGGCCAGCTGCTCAAGGCGCTGGCGCGCACCGGCCGGCGCATGGCGCTGAAGGATCTGGCGCGCGAGGCCGGCATGACGGCGGCCAAGGCCCATCCCTACCTGGTGAGCTTCTGCAAGCTGGGCCTGATGGAGCAGGACCGCGCCAGCGGCCACTACGGCCTGGGGCCGCTGGCCATACAGATGGGGCTGATCAGCCTGCAGCAGGCCGATCCCGTGCGCCTGGCGATTGCCGAGCTGCCCGCGCTGGCGCAGGAGGTGGGCAGCACGGTGTCGATTGCCATGTGGAGCGGCCAGGGGCCGACCATCATCCGCGTGGAAGAGGGGCCCACCCATGTCTATGTGGCCATGCGCCACGGCACGCCCGCATCGCTGCGCCACACGGCCACGGGAAAGATCTTTGCGGCCTTTGGCGAGCCCGGGCGCATCGCGCCCCTGCTGGACGCGGAAGGCCACAGCCTGGAGGAGCCCGCCTTTGCAAAGGAGCTGGCCGCCATCCGCGCCAGCCGCCTGAGCCGCGTGGAGAACCAGCTGCTGTCAGGCGTGAGCGCGCTGGCCGTGCCGGTATTCGACGGCTTTGGCCAGCTGGTGCTGGCCATTGCCGCCATCGGCCCTTCGGCCACGCTGGACCTGGACCTGCAAGGCCGGCCGGCCCTGCTGCTGCAGGCCCAGGCGCGCAGCCTGTCCCAGCGCCTGGGAGCGCCGGCCCAGGCCTGAGCCCGTCGCTTGCTGCGGCTCAGTTGGTAAGCAGCAGCTGATCCCGGGCAGGCGCACGCCCTTCCAGCGTGAAGCCGGCCACCGTGCGCGACAGGTGGTGGGCCTGCTCGTTGAGCACGGACGATGCGGCGGTGGACTCCTCCACCAGCGCGGCGTTCTGCTGCGTGGCGCGGTCCATGTCGGCCACGGCCTGGTTGATCTGGCCGATGCCCACGCTCTGCTCGGTCATGGCGCCGTTGATCTCGACAATGATCTGGGAGACGCGCTGGATGCCATCCACGATCTCGCCCATGGTCTGGCCGGCGGCGCGCACGCGGTCCGTGCCCATGGCCACGCTGGCGCCGGAGGCGTCGATCAGGGTCTTGATCTCCTTGGCGGCCGCCGCGCTGCGGTGGGCCAGGCTGCGCACTTCTGCCGCCACCACGGCAAAGCCCCGGCCCTGCTCACCGGCGCGGGCTGCCTCGACGGCGGCATTGAGCGCCAGGATGTTGGTCTGGAAGGCGATGGCGTCGATGACGCCGATGATCTCGCCGATCTTGGACGAGGCCTTGGAGATGTCGTCCATGGTGCTCACGGCGCTGCCCACCACGTCGCCACCCTTGGTGGCCGAGCTGCTGGCCGACTGGGCCAGGCGCGTGGCCATGGCGGCCGCCTCGGCCGACTGGCGCACATTGGCCGTCAGCTGCGACAGCGAGGCCGAGGTCTCCTGCAGGCTGCTGGCCGAGGACTCGGTGCGGTTGGACAGGTCCAGGTTGCCCAGCTTGATCTCGTCGGTGGCGGTCTTCATGGACTCCACGCCGTTGCGCACATCCTTGAGCACGGTGCCGATCTGCTCGACGAAGCCGTTGAAGGACGAGGCGATCTGCGCCACTTCGTCATTGCCCGACACCGGCAAGCGCTGCGTCAGGTCGCCGCCGCCCGAGCCGATCTTGTCCATGGCGTCGCGCACCTGGGACAGGCGCCGGAAGGACTGGGCCGTCAGCGCCGCCGCCACGGCCGTGGCCAGGCAGGCCAGCAGCACGATGGCAATGGCAAGCGTCTTGAGCACGCTTTGCAGTCCGGTCGTGGCCTCGGCCTTGTCCAGCGCCACCACCAGCAGCCAGTCCGTGCCCTGCACCGGGCGGGCCTTGAGCAGCTTGGCGCTGCCGCCCAGGTTCACTTCCAGCGGCGCCGTGGCGCTGGCCAGCGCGGTCAGCGCGGCCGGCGTCAGCAGCTCGGAGAGGTCGGAGGTGGGCTTGAGCAGCAGCTTGGCATCGGCATGCGCCAGCACCTGGCCGTCACGGCTGACCACGAAGCCCAGGCTGCCGGGCGTGGGGCGGATGGCCGAGACCACCTCGCGCACGCCCTCCAGCGGCACGGCGCCGCTGATCACGCCCTGCAGCGCGCCGCCGCGCAGCATGGGCGCCACGAAGGCCACATAGGGCACGCCCGTGGTGGAGTCGCCATAGGGCTTGGTCAGTGTCAGCTTGCCGGCCTGCACGGCGCTCTTGTACCAGGGGCGGGCCGTGGGGTCGTAGTCGGGCGGGGTGCTGGTGGTGGACTTGAAGGTCTTGTCCTGCCAGCCCACCGTGGTGATGGGGAAGCCGCTGGCCTGGCCCATGTGGGCGGCAAAGCCCTGCGGGTCGCCATGCTCGATCACGGCGGCGGCGGCGCTGACGGCGCGCGCCTTGGAGGCCACCCACTGGTCGATGGCCATGGTGTTGCCTGCGGTGATGGCGTCCAGGTCCTGTTCGATGGTCTGGAACGTGCTGCCGCGGACGATGTGGTACGTGGCGGCCCCCGTGATGGCAAGGGCGCCGACCACGGTGGCTGTGCTGATGGCAAGAATCTTGGAGCGAAGGGTCTGGAGCATGGCGCGGCAAGGGAAGACTGAGGACTCCGCAAGCCGCGATGGCCGGGCATGCGGCCCTGTCATTAACGCACAATTTGTTTCATTCTTGACGACATGCCAACCCTGGGATGGCGTGCACCAACTTGCGCGCAACACCTGTCATAGAGGCATTTGCTGCAGTGCACCATTGCAGTGCGGTGTGACATGTTGCTGTAACGCAACCGTCGCGGGACTTTCATGGCGGCTTTCCACAATGGCGGCACGCAGGCAAACCGAGTGGCACAGGCAGGTCACCGACTGCGTCCAACATGACGAGGAAGGCGGGCATATGGACGTTCTTGACACCCTTCGCAACGCGGCGATCGACGTCGCCAAGCCCCCGCTTTCCGCGCTTCTCCAGCCACCCCAGGCCGCAGACAAACCGCTGCGGCTGGACGTGCGCTGGGCCCGGCACCTTGACGAAGTGCGACAGGTGCAGCGCCTGCGCCACGCGGTGTTCGCCGCCGAGATGGGCGCCGTGCTGCAGACGCCGCTGGCCGGGCACGACATCGATGCCTTCGACGACTTCTGCGAGCACCTCATGGTTTGCGATGCCGACAAGGGCGTGGTCATCGGCACCTACCGCCTGCTCACCCCCACCCAGGCGCTGCGCGCCGGCGGCCTGTACTCCGACCAGGAATTCGACCTCGCCCCGCTGCACGCCTGGCGCCCGCGCATGGTGGAGCTGGGCCGCAGCTGCGTGCACGCATCGCACCGCCAGGGCGGCGTGATCCTGGCGCTGTGGGGCGCCCTGGCCGAATTCATGCAGCGCAACCAGCTGGACGCCATGGTCGGCTGCGCCAGCATTCCCATGCAGTACCCGGGCCTGGCCCACGGAGAGGGCCCGGCGCGCGTCTGGCAGCAACTGCGCCAGACCCATCTGGCCGAGCCCGAGCTGCAGGTGCGTCCCCGCGTGGCCCTGCCCGAGGAGTTGGCATCGGTCAGCACCAGCGGCATGAGCGTGGAGCCGCCCGCGCTGATCCAGGGCTATCTGCGCACGGGCGCCAAGGTGCTGGGCGCGCCGGCCTGGGACAGCGACTTCAACACGGCCGACCTGCCCATCATGATGCGCATGCAGGACCTGCCTTCGCGCTACATGCGCCTGTTCACGCGGCGCGGCTGAGGCCGTCCCGGCGCTTGGGGGGAATCGGGGGATTTTCGGAAAGAGAGGGCGGATCCGGCTTCTTGTGCAGTGAGCCGGACCGTGATGTGCATCACAGGGCTGTCACAAAGACCGTGCATGATGCTGGATGTGGGCTGAAGCAGACACCCGGACGGAGGCAGGTAACCTGCACCGGACTGACCGGGCCTTGGTCCACGCCAATTGCAGGCCGCAGCCTTTCAGGGGCTGCGGCCTTTTTCATGGGCAATTCCTGTGCTACCGGGCAGCGGCTGGGGCATCGGCCAGCAGGCGCTGGTGCTCGATCTTCACGCAGCGGTCCTGCACGGTCCACAGGCCTGCAGCGCGGGCCAGTTCCAGGGCTTTGTCGTTGACCACGCCCAATTGCAGCCACAGGCAGCGCGCGCCGATGGCAACGGCCTCGGCGGCCAGCGGCGGGATGTCCTCGCTCTTTCGGAAGCAATCGACCATGTCGATGCGCAGGCCCTGTGCGGCCAGCGCGGCCGCAGCGTCGGCCAGGCTGGCATGGACGGGCTCGCCCAGGATGCTTCCGCCTTCGCGTGCCACCACGGGGTTCACGGGAACGATGCGGTAGCCGTGGCGCTGCATGTACTGCGAGGCCTGGTGGCTGGGCCGGTCGGGCTGCGGCGACAGGCCGACCAAGGCCAGGGTGCGGCACTGCACGAGGATGTCGCGCAGGCGGGAGTCTGTGGCTGTATCACTCATGCGCCGCAGTGTACGCAGCGCATGCGGATCAGGCCGGCTGCACTGTCGCGGCCGCAGCATGGCGGCGGCGCAGCACCAGGCCCCAGGCCAGGCCCAGCACGGCGGCCGTGGCCGAGGCCATCAGCACGCCCAGCTTGGCGGCATTGAGCAGGGCCTCGCTGTCAAAGGCCAGCGTGGCGATGAAGATGGCCATGGTGAAGCCAATGCCTGCCAGCAGGCCTGCCAGCAGCGTGTCGCCCCAGCCCATGCCTGGCGGCAGCGCGCACATCCGCAGGCGCACGGCCAGCCAGCAGCTGAGCAGCACGCCCAGCGGCTTGCCCAGTACCAGGGCCAGGGCCACGCCCCACATCACGGCCGACGTGCCCGCCACATCGGTACCTGCGCCGCCTGCCCCCTGCAGCGGCACGCCGGCATTGGCCAGCGCAAACAGCGGCATCACGCCAAAGGCGACCCAGGGATGCAGGTCCGCCTGCACGCGCTCCACGGGCGCGGCGCTTTCGCGGCCGGCCAGTGCGTGCACGGGCGTCACCAGACCCAGCACCACGCCGGCCAGCGTGGGATGGGCGCCGGTCTGCCAGATGCCCCACCAGAGCACGGCGCCCGGCAGCACATAGGCCCAGGCGCGGCGCACGCCCAGCGACTGCAGCAGGAACACGCCGGCCAGGCCGGCGGCGGCCACCAGCAGCTGGCTCCACTGCAGCCCGCCCGAATAGAACAGCGCAATGATGAGCACGGCCACCAGGTCGTCGATGATGGCCAGCGCCAGCAGGAACACGCGCAGCGCGGGCGGCAGGCCCCGGCCCAGCAGGGCCAGCACGCCCATGGCAAAGGCGATGTCGGTGGCCGTGGGCACGGCCCAGCCGTTGCGCAGCGGCGGCGCGGCATTGAAGGCCAGGAAGATCAGGGCCGGCGCCACCACGCCGCCCAGCGCGGCCATCACGGGCAGCAGCGCCTGGCGCGGCTGGGCCAGTGCGCCGGAATGCATCTCACGGCGTATCTCCATGCCGACCACGAGAAAGAACACGCTCATCAGCGCATCGTTGACCCAGAAATGCAGGGATTGCGACAGCTGCCACGGGCCCAGGCCCACGCTCAGCGGCGTGTGCCACAGCGCCTCATAGGAACCGGCCCAGCCGGAGTTCGCCCAGACCAGGGCGGCGGCCGCTGCCAGCAGCAGCACGATGCCGCCCGCGGCCTCGGCATGGGACCAGCGGGACAGGAAGGCGCCGACGCGATCGGCGAAAGACAGGAAAAGGGGCGTGCGCGGGCCGGACGGCCGCGGGGTCGTGTAGGTGTTCATGTGCAAAGCAGCAAAGGGGCCTTGCGGCCCCAGTGCGCAGGCGGCCCGACCTGCGCTATCAACACCTGTCCTGCCGCCCCATGCGGTCTGGACACCCAGCGGCCATTATAAAAGAAGCCCCACTCCCTTTGCTGCGCAAGGTCCGCTGCCCCCCCCCCGAGGGGGCCGCTTTTTGCCTTGGGGCGGCCCGGCGGCAAAAAATCGGCGGCCGGGACCCTTGCCCAAGACCCTGCGGATTCAGGGCCTGGGCGGCTCATTGCGCGCAACGCATTCGGCCAGCAGCCCCAGCGAGGACAGCGCAATCATGAAGACCAGGAACACATAGGCCGCCGTTGCCACGCCCAGGCTCATGCTGAAGCCCCATTGCAGCACCGAGCAGGCCATGCCGGTCTGCGGGTACATCGCCGTGCACTGCGATGCGGCGGGCATGTGCACATACCAGGTGACGGCGATGAACATGGCGCCCGCCACCATGGCGGCATTGCCCCAGGGATGGGTCTGCGGGTGGTAGAGCGCATAGATCAGCGCCACAGGAACGGCCAGGCCCCAGGCGAACATCATCAGCCAGCTGAACACCGGCGAGACCGCCAGGATGGACTGCAGCCATCCCATCTTGGGCAATCCGTTGACGAAGCCCAGCAGGTCCCAGACAAAGGGCAGGACGATGCCCGCCACGGCCAGGCTGGCAAGCCCCAGCGCCAGCAGCAAACCCTTGCCGCGTGAACGATGGTGCACCCCCGAAGGGTGCGAATGGGTGATCAGTGCATGCATGGCCCACCTCCTGTGTCGTGCAGGGCGGGCAGTTGCCGCGCGGGCGGGTCTCCGGAGTCGGGCGGCAGCCGCGGCGCCTAGCGTTCGGATTGCGGTATTCCCCGGATGCATCCAGTCTAGGACGGCGTGCGCTGCAACAAATGTAGGCCTGGGACCTACCCAAAATCGGGGTTTGTCCCAGGAGGGCGTGCCGTCAAAGCGCGGCCAGCGCCCCCAGTACCTCGTTCTTCGATAGCAGCTCGCTGAGCACCACCGGGGGCTTGCCCGGCGCATGCAGCACATAGACGGGCACACCGCTGCGGCCCAGTTGCTGCAGCGCAGCGGTGATGGCCGGGTCGCGCCGCGTCCAGTCGGCGCGCAGCAGGGTCACGCCGTGCTTGTCGAAGGCGGCCAGCACCTCCTCATGGTTGAGCGTGGTGCGCTTGTTGACCTGGCAGGTCACGCACCAGGCGGCCGTGTAGTCCACGAACACGGGCTTGCCCGCCGCCTGCAGCTCGGCCACGCGGGCGGCCGACCAGGGCTGCCAGCGCTCGCCTGCAGCGGACGCCGTGCCCGTGCCCTCGGCCTGGGCAGGCGTGGTGATCAGGGGCGCGGTGGTGGCCAGCAGCGCGCCTGCCAGCACCACGGCCAGCGTGGCCAGCACGGCCCGCGTGCGGCCCTTGAGCGTCAGCGTCCAGACCAGGGCGCTGAAGGCCAGCAGCAGGGCCAGCAGCGCGGTGGCGGCGTCGATGCCGCTTTGGTGCCCCAGCACCCAGACCAGCCAGACCACGGTGGCGAACATGGGGAAGGCCATGGCGCGGCGGAAGGTATCCATCCAGGCGCCCGGGCGCGGCAGCCAGCGCACCACGGCGGGAACGAAGCTGGCCAGCAGATAGGGCAGGGCCATGCCCAGGCCCAAGGCGGCGAACACCGTCAGCGCCTGCAGGGCCGGCATGTCGATGGCAAAGCCCAGCGAGGCGCCCATGAACGGCGCCGTGCAGGGCGAGGCAATGGCCACGGCCAGCACGCCGGACAGAAAGGCATCGGCCACCGGATGGCGCGCATGGGCCGCAGCCCAGCGGCCGGGCAGCATGGAGCCGAACTCGAACAGGCCTGCCAGGTTCAGCCCCAGCAGCGTGAACAGGGCTGCCAGCAGGGCCACGATGGCCGGCGACTGCAGCTGAAAGCCCCAGCCCAGCTGCTCGCCCGCCGCGCGCAGGGCCAGCAGCAGGCCACCCAGCGCCAGGAAGGACAGCACCACGCCCGCCGTATAGGCCAGCCCGCCCAGGCGCTGGGCGCGGCGGTCCTGTCCATGGCGTGCAAAGCCCAGGATCTTGATGGCCAGCACCGGGAAGACGCAGGGCATGAGGTTGAGGATCAGTCCACCCACCAGACCACCGAGCAGGGCCATCCACAGGCTGGTGGCGCTGGCAGCAGGCGCAGCGGCCTGGTTGGCCGCCAGGGCAGCGGCCAGTGCGGGGGAAACGCTGGCCATGGCGGCAGCCGTCCAGCGGCCCTCGACCGGGGCCTCGGCGCGCCAGGCCACGGGCTGGCCCTGCTCCAGCGCTGCGGCGCGCTCGGCGGGTGGCAGGGCCAGAACCACGGGCAGCTTGGCCGGGGTCTCGCCGCGCATGTCGGACAGGGGCAGCTCGGCCACCCAGGCCGCACCATCCCAGCGCTGCTGCCAGTCCTTGCCCAGTTCTGCCGCGTGGTGGAAGGTGTCGGAAGATTCGGGATAGAAGTCCAGCGTGCGGCCCTGCAGGGATTCCGGCAGGCCCTCGATGCGCAGCTGCACGCGCTCGTCGGGCGTCCTGCCTTGTGCGGCAGGCTGGCTGGCCGGCACCACCTTGGCCTGGGCTGGCGCAGACAGTGCCTGGGGCTTGAGTGCCCAGGCCTGGGTGAAGGCCTGACCCTGGCCTGCCGTGCTGCCCTGCACGGGCAGCTGCAGCTGGAAATCGCCTTCCTCGGGAATGCACTCCACGCGGCAGACCAGCCAATTCGCATGCAGGCGCAGGTCCAGCATGCCGGACGCGGGCGGCTGGAAGTCGGCGGCCACCTGCACGGGCACGGGCAGCAGCACCTGGCCCTCATAGCCGTAGTTGAGCAGCGGGCCCACGCGCAGCGCCTCGGGCACGGGCCACTGGATCTCGCCAGCCGTCAGGCCTGCAGGCAGCTGCCAGTTCAGCTCGGTGGCCAGGCCGGAATCACCGGCGTTCTTCCAGTAGGTATGCCATTCGGGCTGGTGGGTGATCAGCAGGCCCAGCCACAGCGTCTTGCCGGGTTGAACGCCTTCGGGTGCCTGGGCCACGAGCTCGGCCCGCACGCGTGGCGTGTCCACGGCCGCCCCGCTGCCGGTCTTCAGGCGCAGCTGCGCGCCGGCAGGGGTGGCAAGCAGGCTGGCGGCGGCAAGGAAAAAGGCGAGGAGCCAGAAGACGAGGTGCTGGGGGGCAGTGTGGCGAAGAGGTGGTTGGTGCGGCATGGCGGACTGTGGGAGCCAGGGGCATGGTCTTTGGTTCCCCCGGCTGCAGGCTGCGATGGTAGCGGGCCGTCCAGAGAGATCGCCTGTGGCCGGCTGCAGGACGATTGGCAAAAGATATCGTTGCATAGGCGCTTGGTATTGGACAGGCGATATGTCCGTTGCCCATCATGGACCGGCCACCCATCCGGGATAGAGCAACACAAGGAGACAAGCCATGCAGGAGACATCTCGCCGCCACTTCCTGGCCGCTGGCGCGGCAGCGGCCGCAGCCTGGGGACTGCCGCAGCACGCAAGCGCGGCCGCCGCCTATCCCGACAAGTCCGTGCGCGTGATCGTGCCCTTTCCCGCCGGTGGCACCACCGACGTGGTGGCGCGGCTGGCCATGCAAAAGCTCGGGGAGCTGACCGGCCAGTCCTTCGTGGTGGACAACAAGGGCGGTGCCAATGGCGTCATCGGCACGGAACTGGCCGCGCGCGCCGCGCCCGATGGCTACACCCTGCTGATGAACACGGCCGGCGCGCAGACCCTGAGCCCCGTGCTCTACAAGACCAGCTACGAGGCGCTGTCCAGCTTCGAGCCCATCAGCCATCTGTGCGACGTGGGCTTCGTCCTCATCGCACGCAAGGACCTGCCCGTGAACAGCCTGCAGGAGCTGGTCGCCATGGCCAAACAGGGTAAGCCGTTGAGCGTGTCCTCGGGCAGCAGCATGATTTCGCTGATCACCGAGCAGTTCAAGAAGGTGATTGGCGCGCCGGGCATCGTCAACGCCCAGTACAAGGGCACGGCGCCGCAGATGCAGGCCGTGGTGGCCGGCGAGGTGGATTTCTCGTTCGACTCCTTCACCTCGGTGGAGATGATCCGCACGGGCAAGGTCAAGGCGCTGGCCGTGCTGCTGCCCCAGCGCGCCGAAGTCTTTCCCCAGGTGCCCACCATCAAGGAGGCCGGCGTGGACGGCATGGGCTTCAGTTCCTGGTCGGGCCTGCTGGCGCCCAAGGGCACGCCCCGCGACATCGTGGCCCAGCTCGCGCAGCAGATGGACAAGGTCATGCAGATGCCCGACGTGCTGGCCAAGCTGCGCAGCTACAGCTATGTGCCGCGCCGGGGAACGCCCGAGGAGTTCGCGCGGCTGATCGAGTCGGACAACGAGCGCTGGAAACGCATCGTCAAGGAATCCAACTTCAAGGCCGAGTGAGGAGGGCTCCGGCAGCCCATGGATGGCCCTAATATCGGGCCATGCAAGACTCCCCGCCCGAACAGATATCCCCCGGCGCCTGGCCTTCCCGCTGGTGGGCCGAGGCCTCTGCACGCGACTTTGCGCAGGCCCAGGCCAGCGGCCTGGCTGCCGAAACCATCGCCGTGCTGCCCGTGGCCGCCGTGGAGCAGCACGGTCCGCACCTGCCGATGTCCGTCGACGCCCGCCTGCTGCAGGGTGTGATCGATGCGGCCCTGCCGCTACTGCCGCCCGAGCTGCCCGCGCTGTTCCTTCCCCCGCAGAACATCGGCTTCAGCGTGGAGCACCAATCCTTTGCCGGCACGCTGACGCTGTCGCCCGCCACGGTGATCGCGCTGTGGACCGAGCTGGGCGCCTGCGTGGCGCGGGCCGGCGTGCGCCGGCTGCTGCTGCTCAACGGTCATGGCGGCCAGGTCAGCGTGATGGACATCGTGGCGCGCGAGCTGCGCATGCGCCATGGCCTGCTGGTCTACAGCAGCAGCTGGTTCGGACTGGTGGACGATGCGGCCAATGCGCAGTTCAGCGCGCATGAGCACCGCTTCGGCATCCATGGCGGCGAGGTGGAGACGTCGATGATGCTGCACCTGGCGCCGGAGACCGTGCGCATGGAGCATGCGCGGGACTTTCATTCCACTTCGGAGGATAGGGCGCAGCGGCATGCCTTGCTGGGCAATGGGCGAAGCGCCAAGATGGGCTGGGCCATCGAGGATTACAACGTTTGCGGGGCGGTGGGGAATGCTGCGGGGGCCACGGCCGAGCGGGGGGCTTTGATGGTGGAGGCTTCGGCTCGGGGGCTGGTGCGGTTGTTGTCCGAGATGGTTGCGCTGCCTGCGGATACTGTCGGAAGGGCGCCGGAGCCTCTTTAGTTTTTGGTCTTTTTTGGACCCTGCCGGGTGGTGGTTTTTCGAGGCCGGGTCTCGGCCCGGCGGCCGACCTACTTTCCTTTGTTTCGCCAAAGGAAAGTAGGCAAAGCAAAGGCGACCCGGATGTCCGCGACCCCTTCGCTTCGCTGCGGGGCAACCTGCGCCGTGGCGGCTGCGGGGTTCGCCGTGAAACTCACTTCGCGCTGCGCGCTACGTTCAAACATCACGGCGAGTCAGATCACGAAGCAAGCCTGTCCTTCGGCAGGCTTGCAACCCCGCAACCGCCACGACGCAGGCGCTGACATACGGGGAGTTTGCTCGGGCCTTTGCTTCGCTCGGCCTATTCCTTTATTGCTTGGGGATCTTGGCCTGGACGATCACGTCGCCCCAGCGCTTGATTTCCGACTGCAGCAATTGCGCGGTCTGCTCGGGCGTGCTGGACTGGGCCTGGACGTTCATTTCGCGCAGTTTCTGCGTGACTTCGGGAGAGTTCACGGCGGCGGCGATTTCCTTGTTCAGGCGGGCGATGATTTCCGGGGGCGTCTTGGCGGGGGCGGCCAGGGCGTTCCAGGAGGAGGCGACGAAGCCCTTGACGCCTGACTCCTGGGCCGTGGGCACGCCGGGCAGCAGGGCCGAGCGCTTGTCGCCGGTGATGGCCAGCAGGTTGACGGCCTTGGAGTTGATCTGGCCCATGATGGGCGTGAGGATTTCCACGGCCGCGTCGATCTGCTTGCCGCGCAGGGCCGTGACCACGGCAGGGGTGCCGTTGAAGGGCACGATCTGGGCGTCGATGCCGGCGGTGGTCTTGAACAGTTCGGCTGCCAGATGCTGGGTGCTGCCGATGGCGATGCTGCCGATGTTGAGCTTGCCGGGGTTGGCCTTGGCCCAGGCCACCAGCTCGCCCAGGTTCTTGAAGCGCGAGTCGCTGGCGGTGAGCACGCCGATGTCGAAGTAGCCCAGGGTGGAAATCGGCGTGAAGTCCTTGACCATGTCGAAGGGCAGCTGGTTGAACAGCCCCACGGTGACGGCACTGCCGTTGGACATGAGGAACAGCGTGTGCCCGTCGGGCGCGGACTTGGCCACGGTGTCGGCCGCGACGATGCCGCCTGCGCTGGGCTTGTTGTCGATGATGACGGGCTGGCCCAGCTGCGAGGCCAGTTTTTGCGCGACGACGCGCGAGGTGACGTCGGCCACGCCGCCTGCGCCAAAGGGCACGACGATGCGGATGGGCTTGTTCGACAGGGGCTGGGCCTGGCTGGTGATGGCGGCCAGCAGCAGGGCCGCGCAGGCCAGGGCGCTGCGCGTGAAACGGCGTTTGTTCATGGGTCTTTTGTCTCCTGGCCGGCGAGTTTGGCGCAAAAGCGCAGGCCGGCCCAGAGCGCCCGTGTTCTGGCTGCTATGCCTTGGCGCGATAGCTGTGTGACAGCCTTGCCGGTGCCGTATCAGGCGTGCGTGATCCAGCTGCGGTGCTCGTCCGTGTCCAGGTGGTTGAGCGTGTTGAAGGTCTGCAGCATCAGGCGCTTGGGGCTGGTGGTGAACTCGGTCACGGCGCTGTTGCGGATGCGCATGTTCAGCGCAATGGTGACCTCGGGCGAGGTGCCCAGTACATGGCCCACGGCGGTGGAGATGGGGCCGCCACTGCTGACCAGCAGCACGTTTTCGTCGGCATGCTCGTGGCGCACGCGCTCCAGCACCTGGCGCACGCCGCCCGAGAAATCATCCCAGCTGGGCATGCCTTTGGGGCTGATGGTGCCGGCCATCCACTGGGCCAGGGCATCGCACAGCAGGCGGAAGTGGTGGCGGTACAGCTCGGGTGTGTCGGGCTTGGGCAGGGGCGCCGGATGGATGGCCTGCAGCAGCGCGCCGCTGTCGTATTCATCGAGGCCTGCAAGCGCCTGGGTGCGGTGTTGCTCGGCAGGCAGGCTGCCCAGGCCGTCGGCGATGCCGGCCAGCGTCTGCGCATGGCGGCGCAGCGTGCCCGTGTAGACCGCGTCGAAGCGCAGGCCGCGTTCGCGCCAGTAGGCACCCAGCCTTTGCGACTGCGCCGTGCCGCGCTCGCTGAGCTGGTCGTAGTCTTCGGCACCAAACGAGGCCTGGCCATGGCGCACAAGATAGAGGGTTCCCATGGCGCGGATTGTGGCCAGCGCCGGCGCTGGCGTTTGTCCTGCGGGCGACTGGCTGCCGCCTTGGCGACAGGCCTGCCGTGCCGGGCCCTACAGCAGTACCTGGCCGCTCACGCACTCCACCACATGGCCGCCTATCCACAGCGCGCCCTGCGCGTCCTCGCTGACGTGGACGCGGCCGTCGCGCCCCACGCAGCAGCCCTGGCTGGCGATGTAGGGCGCATGCAGCAGGCCTTCGCCGCGCAGCCACAGGGCCAGACTGGCGTTGAGGCTGCCGGTGACGGGGTCTTCAGTGACGCCGACGGGGCTGGCGAAGCCGCGCACTTCCAGGCCGGGGGCGGCATCCGCCTCGGCTGCGGCTGGCCGCTGTCCCGTGGCAAAGGCGCGGGCCTCGCGGCTGCTGCGGCCGATCAGTGCCGGTGCATCTTGCGCGCTTTCGTACAACGCGCAGGCGCCCACCTTGGTGTTCAGCGCCTTGAGCCTTGCATGGTCGGGCTCCAGCGACAGCACCTGGTCGGGGTGTTCGAAGAGCACGCCCATCCAGCGCGGGCCGTTGTCCAGCCAGGCCGCACGCAGGATCTGGCCGCGTTCTGCGCCCAGCGCGGCCGCCACGTCATCCAGCAGGCCGGGCTCCACGTCGCTGATGTCGGTGGACGGTGCCTGAAAGGCCAGGCGCCCGTCCTGGCGCTCGATGCCGATCAGCCCCTTGGCGCATTCCTGCACGATGCGCTGGGCCTGCTGCGGCACGCCGCCCTGCGCCAGCCAGGCATGGCAGCTGCCCAGCGTGGGATGGCCGGCAAAGGGCAGCTCGCCGCCCGGCGTGAAGATGCGCACGCGGTAGTCGGCGCCTGCGGCGCGACCCGCCTCGGTGGGAGGCAGCACGAAGGTGGTCTCGGACAGATTGGTCCAGGCCGCGAAGGACTGCATCTGCGCATCGGTCAATCCGGTGGCGTCGAGCACGACGGCCAGCGGATTGCCCAGGTAGGGCCGTGCCGTGAACACATCCACGGTCATGAAGGGGCGCTGGCGGGGAGCGGCGGTGGAGGTCATGGCAAGGGGCAGGGGTGCGATGGGCAATGCAGGATGAAGAAAGCCGGCGCAAAGCCGGCTTTCAGGGAACAGCCGGGGCTGTGCTTATCAGGCCGACAGCTGCGAGCGGATGGCGTCGGCCAGGGCGGCGATGCCCTTGTCGATCTGCTCGGCCGACACCGTCACGTAGGACAGGCGCAGCGTGTTGGCCTGGGGCTCGTCCGCATAGAACGGCGCGCCGGGCACGAAGGCCGTGCCGCGTTCGACGGCGGCGGGCAGCAGCTTTTGCGCATCCATGCCCTTGGGCAGGCGAACCCACAGGAACATGCCGCCCACGGGACGGGTCCACTGCACGTCCAGGCCGGCCATTTCGCGTTCCAGCGCGGCCAGCATGGCGTCGCGCTGGCGCTTGTACATGGCGCGGATGGTGGGCACATGGCGGTCCAGGAAGCCGTCCTTGATGACCTCGGAGACCACGCGCTGGTTGAATCCCGGCGTGTGCAGGTCGGCCGCCTGCTTGGCCTGCAGCAGCTTGTTGTAGACGGACTTGGGCGCCACCAGGAAGCCGATGCGCAGGCCCGGGGCCAGCACCTTGGAAAACGAGCCCAGGTAGATCACGCCTTCGGGGTTGCGCGCGGCCAGCGGCAGGGCAGGGGCCTGCTCGAACCACAGGTCGCCGTAGGGGTTGTCCTCGATCAGCGGGATGTTGAGTTCGCGCGCCTTGTCCACCAGGGCCTGGCGGCGTGCCTCGGCCATGGTGCGGCCGGTGGGGTTCTGGAAGTTGGGCAGCACGTAGGCCAGGCGTGCCTTGTCGGCGCCGGTGCCGGCCTTGGCGGCGAAGTCCTCGACGAGGATGCCGTCGTCATCGCTGTCCACGCCCACGGGAATCGGTTCCTGCGGTGCAAAGGCCTGCAGCGCGCCCAGGTAGGTAGGCTTTTCGACCAGCATGCGGCTGCCACGGTCCAGGAAGACCTTGCCGATCAGGTCCAGCGCCTGCTGCGAGCCGGTGGTGATCAGCACCTGGTCGGGGTCCACTTCCCAGGGCAGGAAGTCGGCCACGGCCTGGCGCAGGGGCGCGAAGCCCTCGCTGGTGGCGTACTGCAGGGCCGAGGCGCCATCGCGCTGCATCACGGTCTGGCAGGCCTGGGTGAACTCGTCCAGCGGGAAGGCCAGCGGCGAGGGCAGGCCGCCCGCCATGCTGATGATGCCGGGACGGTCGGTGAGCTTGAGGATTTCGCGGATGGCGGAGGGGTTCATCTTGGCAGCACGGTCTGCCAGCGTCCAGGTCGTCATAAAAAAAGCAGTTCCAGGTCTTTGCGGTGCCCGCCATGCGGGCGGGCTGGTATGGATTGCCATGCCGTCGTGGGGCACGGGCCGGCCGCATGTGAAGAGCGGAGTGCGGATAGTGCGCTCGCTCTTGCGCCGGCAATGAGGGTATTTTGTCGCGGGCGTGAAGGGTCTGCGCATCCTCCCTTCAATAGCTGGGCAGGCCAGTACGGCCTTTGCCTGGGCGTGGGTGGAGGACCCTCATGCGGCCACCATCCACATCGCCGTCAGCGCCAGCATGGCCGCCATGGCACGGTTGAACCACAGCAGCCTGCGTCCCTGGGCCAGCCAGTGGCGCAGCAGTGCGCCCACGCAGGCATACAGCAGATTGCTGAAAAAGGCATAGGCGGCCATGACGGGCAGCACCACGGTCAGGCGCTCGGTCAGGTCGTCGCGCCCGGCCAGCCAGCCGGCCACGATGGCCAGGGCCAGCAGCCAGGCCTTGATGTTCACGAATTGCAGTCCCACGCCCTGCCAGAAGCCGACCTGCAGCTGCTGCGGCGATTGCAGCGAGGCCATCTGCGCGCTGCGGCTCAGGCGCCAGGCCATCCACAGCAGGTAGCCGATGCCGGCGGCCTTGACCAGCCACAGCAGCAGCGGCGCCGCGACAATGGCCGCGCCCACGCCGGCCGTGCTCAGCACCAGCAGCACGCACCAGCCCACGGGCACGGCCAGGACGAAGCGCAGCGCCGGGCGCAGGCCGTGGTTGGCGGCCAGGGCCGTGGACAGCGTGGTGTTGGGACCGGGGCTGAAGCTCATGGAAGCGGCGAGCAGCAGCAAGGCGGTGAGTTCGGACGGTGGCATGAGGCGGTGGCCCCGAAGGTCTCCATACAGGCGGCAGGGGCTGTTGGGGAGGAGGGCACGGCAGGCCTTCTCCGCAGCACGAATGCATGAAATATAGGTGCAAGACCTGTACAGTGCCAATACAGTTGGACCCTCAATTGCATGTTCTGTATTGGTGCCTATCCCGATACAGTGACTTTCTGGTGACCCATTCACAGCCGTTTGCAGCCGTTCGCACCCGTTCACACCCGTTTCCGTATGACCGTTCCCCTCTCGCGGCTGGCGCCGCAGACCCTGAGCACCCAGCTGGCCGAACGCCTGGGCGAGCGCATCCGCATGCGGCTGCTGCCTGCGGGCGCACGCCTGCCTTCGGTGCGCGAATGCGCGCGCCAGCAGGGCGTGAGCACGCACACGGTGGTGGCCGCCTATGACCTGCTGCAGGCCCAGGGCCTGGTCGAGGCGCGGCCGCAAAGCGGCTTCTTCGTGCGCGACTTCGTGCAGGATGCGCCGCTGCTGCAGCCCGAACAGGCCCGTGCGGTCCCCGCCGAGGAGGCCACTGGCGTGCCCAAGGGCACGCGCATCAATGCCTCCATGCTGGTGCGCGGCATGTTCCACCAGAGCGTGGGCGGCAGGCCGCAGCCCGGGGCGGGCGTGCTGCCGGCCGAGTGGCTGGAGGCAGGCTTCCTGGCGGCAGCCATGCGCAAGGCCTGCTCGGGCAAGTCCCTGCACGACTCCTGCGTGGGCTACGGCGACCCGCTGGGCGACATCGGCCTGCGCGAGGCGCTGTCGCGGCGCCTGGCGCGCCTGGGCATTGCGGCGGCGCCGCAGCACATCATCACCACCATGGGCGCAACGCATGGGCTGGACGTGGTCAGCCGCGCCCTGCTGCAGCCGGGCGACCCGGTGATGGTGGAGGAGCCCGGCTGGGCCGTGGAATTCGCGCGCCTGGCATCGCTGGGCATGCGCGTGCTGCCCGTGCCGCGCGGCCCCGACGGGCCGGACCTGGCCGTGATGCAGCGCTACTGCGAAAGCTGCGCACCCAAGCTCTACGTCAGCGTGAGCGTGCTGCACAACCCCACCGGCTACAGCCTGTCACCGGCCAGCGCCCACGAGGTGCTGCAGCTGGCGCGGCGATTCGGCTTCTACGTGGTGGAGGACGATACCTATGGCGAGATCGCGCCCGACCACGCAGCGCGCATGACCGTGCTGGACCGTCTCAGCCACAGCATCTATGTGAGCGGCTTCGCCAAACTGCTGGCACCCAACTGGCGCGTGGGCTACCTGGCGCCCCCGCCCGCCCTGGTGGAGCGCCTGGTGGACACCAAGCTGCTGTCCACGCTCACCACCCCCTCGCTGATGGAACGCGCCCTGGCCCACTGCATGGACCAGGGCCAGCTGCGCCGCCATGCCGAGCGCCTGCGCCAGCACCTGGCCCAGGCCCGCATGCGCAGCGTGGCACTGGCCCAGCAGGCCGGCGCCCGCTTTGCGGCCGAGCCGGCCGGCATGTTCGGCTGGGTGGACACCGGCGTGGACACCGAAACCCTGGCCCAGCGCCTGCTGGACGCCGGCTACTTCATCGCCCCCGGCGCCATGTTCCACGCCGGCCGCCAGCCCAGCACCTGCATGCGCATCAACTTCGCCACCACGCAGGAACCCGCCTTCTGGCGCATCTTCGAACGCGAAGTCCAGGCCATGCGCGGCAGCGCATAGAAAAGGGAATGGGGCAGGAAAGGGAGACGGCGGAGAAGATCGGCATCGCCCCGCAAATCCAGATCAGACCAGGCGCACGGCGCCAAAAACCGGCGAGGCCCAAAGCGAGGGACACCGAGCAAGGGCCGCCCCGCCGCGAGGGTGTCGTCCCCCTCCCCCGCGAAGCGGGTAGAGAGGGGGAAGGCGCGTCAGCGCCTCAGGGGGTGCTACCAGTCAATGCGCCCGCATCTTCGTACGCAAGCGCGCAATCGCCTGGCTGTGCAGCTGGCACACGCGCGATTCGGTCACGCCGAGCACGGCGGCGATTTCCTTGAGGTTCATGTCGTGCTCGTAGTACATGCCCATGATGTACTGCTCGCGCTCGGGCAGGGCCTTGATGGCTTCGACCAGGGCCACGCGCAGGCGGTGGTCGCGCAGCAGCGCAAAGGGATCGGCGCCGCTGTCGGCCACGTGGCGCTCGAGGAAGTCCTCGCCTTCGTCGCCGCCCGACATGTCCTCCAGATACACCAGCTGCGTGCCGCGCACCTTGCCCAGCAGCGACTGGTAGTCGTCCAGGTCCATGCCCAGTTCGTCGGCGATCTCGGATTCCAGCGGCGTGCGCCCCAGGCGCTGCTCCAGGCGGTGCAGCGCGTGCTCGATGTCCTTTTGGCTCTTGCGCGAACTGCGGCTCATCCAGTCGCCTTCGCGCAGCTCATCGAGCATGGCGCCACGGATGCGCTGGCTGGCGAAGGTCTCGAATTGCACGCCCTGCTCGCTCTCGAAGCGGGACAGGGCTTCGGCCAGGCCGATCATTCCGACCTGTATCAGATCATCAAGCTCCACATTGGGAGGCAGCTTGGCGATCATGTGCAGCGCGATCCGGCGTACCAGAGGTACATGCCGACGGATCAGTGCATCGCGGTCGAGTTGGCCTTTGGCGGTGTACATGGCAGTCAGTGGCTCCAGGCATGGGATGCGGGCAGCGGCGCGAAGCCGGCGGCCAGATCCTGGCCGCCATGTGGCAACACGCTGCCCGCATGGTTGAGCAGTTGCAGCGCCAGGCGCTGCAAGTCCGGTGCATGGTGCAGGCGCACGGGCAGCAGTCCCGGCGCATGGCCCAGGTGGCGTTGCGCGCAGCGCATCAGCGCGTCGATCTGCGATTGCAGCTGTTGCGCATCCTCGGCCTGGCTGCGGGCGCCGGTCTGTCCACGGCGCCAATCGTAGCTGGTCACGCCCAGGTCATCGGCGCTGGGCAGCAGCGGCGCCAGCAGGCAGCGCAGGCCGGCATGCACTGCCAGCTGCTTGAGCTGGCGGTAGCAGCCCAGCACGCGGGTGCCTTGTTCGGGCAGCACCATCAGCGGGTGCACGGCCTGGCCGGCCAGGTTGCTGGCCAGCGTGTCGGCATTGGCATACAGCATGACGATGGCGTAGCCGCGCACGTGGCGCTGCAGCCATTGCATGGGCGTCATGCCGGCCTGGCGCGCCTGTTGGGGCAGCAGATCCAGGCCCTGGCGGGCGGGCAGCACGGCCACCGAGCTGTGACGGGGATCGGGGTGCAGGCCGGTACGGGCCTGCCAGGCGCTTTGCTGCAGCAGCTGCGCCAGGCCCGGTGCATCCGGGGACTCGCCCTGGCTGTCGTCCAGCACCAGAACGGGCAGGCCCAGGCGCTGCAGGCTGGCACAGACCGGCCACAGCAGGGATTGTTCGGCCAGGCCCTGCGGGTCGTTGGCCGTGTCGCGCAGCATGGCCAGCACACGCAGGCCCATGGGCGCGGCGGCGCCGGGCTGGCCGTGCAGGCCCAGGCCCTGGTGCAACTGGGGGAAGGTTTCAAGCATGGTGGATCTCGCCTTCCGTGCTGGGGCTGGACGGGGTGAAGAAGAAGTCCAGGTCCAGCGCCTTGGGATCGAAGGCCGAGCGGGTGGCGGCGCGCATGGAGGCGGACACCAGTTGCTGCGCATCGGCGCGTTCCCAGTCTTCGGGCACGCGCTGGCCGTTGGTCACGCCGCGCAGCTGCATCTGGTGGCGGATCAGTGTGTCCACCGACGGGCCCAGCTTCACGGCCTCGTCCACCTTGGTGAGGATGGCCTGGCTGGAGCCGCGCGCCTTGAAGGCCTGCATCACATCGTCCAGCGCATCGCCCTGGCCGGCCGCGTTCACGGCCAGCAGTTTCTGGATGCCGGGCAGGTCCAGCAGGTCGAGGATCTCGTCCTTGCGCGGATCGCGCGGGGCCACGCCCGTGGTGTCGATCAGCACCAGCTGCTTGTTGGCCAGCAGGCCCAGCAGGTCCTGCAGTGCGGCGCGGTCATGGGCCAGATGGGCCACCACGCCCAGCATGCGGCCGTAGGAGCGCAACTGGTCGTGGGCACCGACGCGGTAGGTGTCCAGCGTGATCAGGCCGACGCTGGCGGCGCCGTACTTGGCGGCGCACAGGGCAGCCAGCTTGGCCGTGGTCGTGGTCTTGCCCACGCCGGTGGAGCCCACCAGGGCGAAGACGCCGCCTTGCTCGTACAGCGGGGCCTGGTCGGCGTCGGTGCGCAGATTGCGTTCCAGCACCTGCATCAGCCAGCGCACGGCGTCGCCGGCGGACAGGTCCTGGGGCATGTGCTCGACCAGGGCGCGGGCCAGCACGGGGGAGTAGCCCGCACGGATCAGCTTGTGCGTGAGGTTGGCGTGGATGGGGTTCTGGCGCGTCTGGCCCAGCCAGGTCAGGGTGTTGAAGCGCTCTTCGATCAGGTCGCGCACGGACTGCAGCTCATCGCGCAGTGCCTGGGAGGCCATGGTCGGTGCGGGCTCGCTGCGCAGGGTCTCGCGCAGCGGCGCTTCGGCGCTGGCGCGCAGCGGGTTGTGGCGGGCCACGGAAGGCGCAGGCTGTGCCTTGAACGGCTGCTGTGCAGCCGTGGGCGCGGCGGCCGGTGCTTCGCGCAGGGCGTCGCCCAGGCTGCGGCGCTGGGCAAAGCTGGGCAGCGGCTCGTCAACGCCGGCCTCGTGGCGGCGGCGCAGCATGCGTTCGCGCACATAGTCCTGGAAGGACAGGGTGCTCATGGCCAGTTGTTCGGTGTCTTCCTGCACGCTTTGGCGCAGGCCGGCCGGCTCGGCACCGTCTGCCGACAGCGAGGCTGCCTGCGAGATGGCCTGCGCAATCGCCGACGACGTTGCCTGGGAAGCACGCGATGGAGCCGCTTGCGCGGCCTGCAGTGCCGGCTGCGCCGTGCGCGGTTGGGTCTGCGCCTGGATCAGCTTGGCCTGCACCTGCGGGCGCAGGCCCGTGGTTTCCTCTGCAGAGCGGCGCTCGATGGCCTGCTGCAGCGGCGTGCTGCTGGCAGCGGCCTTGCTGTGCTCCAGCGTGTCCTCGGCCGTGGCCATGACCTCGACGCCATCGGGCGTGTTGCGGTTGGACAGGATCAGGGTGCCCGCTCCGAAAGCCATGCGCGCCTTGGCCAGGGCCTCGCGGGAGGTGGGGGCGTAGAAGCGTTTGATGTTCATGCGGATGCACCTTTAAGAATCGAGCCGATGCGGATGGTGTGCGTTTCGGGGATCTCGCTGTGGGCGAGAACCTGCAGACGCGGCGCCACGCGACGCACCAGGCGGGCAATGGAATTGCGGATGGAATCGGGAACCAGCAGGCAGGCAGGCAGGCCCAGCTCTTCTTGCTGGTTGGCCATGTCGGCCGCCTTCTGGGTGAGGATCTCGGCCACGCCGGGATCCAGTGAGGGGGAGCCGGGGTTGGACAGGGCCTGCACCAGCAGGCGTTCGAGTCCGGGCTCGATGGCGATGACGTTCAGCTCGCGGGTCGGGCCGTAGATCTGCTGGACGATGGACGGCGACAGCGCAATGCGCACGCGGCGGGCCAGCTCGACAGGGTCCTGCGTGGTCGAGGAGTGCTCGGCCAGCGTCTCGATGATGGTGCGGATGTCACGCACGTGCACCGAGTCTTCCAGCAGCAGCTGGAGCACTTTCTGGAACGTCGTGATGGACACCATTTTCGGAATGACTTCTTCGATCAGCTTGGGAGCCAGTTTGGCCACATGCTCCACCAACTGCTGCGTCTCGGTACGGCTGATCAGCTTGGCGGCATGCACTTGCATCAAGTGTGACAAATGGGTGGCCATCACGGTTTCCGAATCAACCACGGTAAAGCCTGCCATTTGTGCCGCTTCCTTCTGGCGTTCGTCGATCCAGTGGGCGGGCAGGCCGAAGGCCGGGTCGGTGGTCTGGGTGCCGATCAGCGGGGTGCTGATGCCGCCCGGATTGATGGCCAGGAACATGCCGGGGAAGGCCTCGCCCTCGCCCACCATCACGCCGCGCAGGGTGATGCGATAGGCGCTGGGCTTGAGCTCCAGGTTGTCGCGCACATGCACGGCCGGGGGCAGAAAGCCCACTTCCTGGGCGAACTTGCGGCGCACGCCCTTGATGCGGGTCAGCAGGTCGCCCTGGCGGCCCTTGTCCACCAGGGTGATCAGGCGGTAGCCCAGCTCCAGGCCGAGCAGGTCCACGGGCTGCAGGTCGTCCCAGGTGGCTTCGCCGTCGCTGGGCGCGGCCACGGGTGCGGGCGCCTGGGTCTGCTGGGAGGCGCGTTCCTGCTGGCGGCGCGAGAGCATCCAGGCCAGCCAGCCCAGCAGCGCGCCCGTGCACAGGAACACGACGTGGGGCATGCCCGGAATGACGCCCAGCAGGCCCAGCACGCCGGCCGTGATGCCCAGCACCTTGGGCGACATGAACAGCTGCTGCGCGATCTGCTGGCCCATGTCGGTTTCCTTGCCCACGCGCGAGATCACCATGGCCGCGGCCACCGAGATCAGCAGACCGGGGATCTGCGCGACCAGCGCATCGCCCACGGCCAGCAGGATGTAGCTGTCGGCGGCCTGGCCGGCCGACAGGCCGTGCTGGATCATGCCGATGGCGAAGCCGCCGATGATGTTGATCACCAGGATCAGAATGCCGGCGACCGCGTCGCCGCGCACGAACTTGCTGGCACCGTCCATGGAGCCGAAGAAATTAGCCTCTTCCTGCACTTCGGCGCGGCGGCGCTTGGCTTCCTTTTCGTCGATGAGACCGGCGTTCAGGTCGGCGTCCACGGCCATCTGCTTGCCGGGCATGGCGTCCAGGGTGAAGCGGGCCGAGACTTCGGCGATACGCTCGGCACCCTTGGTGATCACCACGAAGTTGATCACCACCAGGATGGCGAACACGATCAGGCCGACGGCGAAGTTGCCGCCGATCAGGAAGTGGCCGAAGGCCTCGATCACCGCGCCGGCCGCGCCGGGGCCGGTGTGGCCCTCCAGCAGCACCACGCGGGTGGAGGCCACGTTCAGCGACAGGCGCATCAGCGTGGTCAGCAGCAGCACCGACGGGAAGGCCGCGAAGTCCAGCGGCCGGATCATGTAGGCCGCCACCATCATCACCATCAGCGCCACGGCGATGTTCAGCGTGAAGAAGGTGTCCAGCAGCCACGGCGGAATGGGCAGCACCATCAGCGCCAGGATGGCCACCACCAGCAGCGGCGCCATCAGGCCCTGAGCGAACTTGGCGTTCTCGCTCGACCACATCGATTGCAGGGATTGGAGCGGATTCGTCGTCATGGAGCAGTACCTTCAGTGGTCGCGGCGGCGCCTGGCGCGCGGCGGCCCTGGTGCGGATCGAGTTCGGCGGGCACGACGGGTTCGCCGAGATCGCCAGGCATGGGGCCTTCGCCGCGCAGCGCGGCCTTCAGGCGGTAGACATAGGCCAGGACCTGGGCCACGGCCGTGTACAGCGCGGCGGGAATGGCCTGGTCCAGGTCGGCGTGCGCGTACAGGGCGCGCGCCAGCATGGGGGATTCGAGCACCGGGATCTTGTGGGCGCCCGCGACTTCGCGGATCTTCAGCGCCACCAGGTCCGTGCCCTTGGAGATGACCTGCGGGGCGGCCATGGTCTTTTCGTCGTAGCGCAGGGCCACGGCGTAGTGCGTGGGGTTGGTCACCACGAAGTCGGCGCGCGGCACGGCGTTGACGCTGGCGCGGTCGGCGATCTCGCGCTGCTTCTGGCGGATCTTGCTCTTGATCTGCGGGTTGCCGTCGGATTCCTTGTGCTCCTGCTTGACTTCCTCGTGGCTCATCTTCAGGCGCGACTTGAACAGGTAGGCCTGCAGCGGCACGTCGATCACGGCCATCAGGAACACCACCAGCAGCAGCAGGGCCACGCCGCTGGCCAGCCATTGCCCCGTCATGGACAGCGCCATGGCCGAGGGCTGGGAGGAGATGGCGGCGATCTCGGCGAGATGGCCGCTCAGGAACTTCCAGGCCACGAAGGAGAGGATGGCCGTCATCACCACCATCTTCACCACGGTCACCATCTGCTGCTTGGAAAACAGGTTGGTCAGGCCCGACAGCGGATTGAGGCGGTTGAACTGCGGTTGGATGGGCTTGAGGCTCAGGATCCAGCCGCCGGCCAGCATGCCCGACACCAGGGCCGCACCCGTGGTCACGGCGGCAACGACCAGGGAAATCTTCAGGCCCAGGCTGCCCATGGACAGCATGCGCTCCATCATCAGGGCCGGCGTCTTGGCTGTGTGCGCGTCGAAGGCCAGCTGCTGGGCCAGTGCCATGCGCAGGTGCTGGATCAGGGGCTCGGCGCCCATCAGCATCATCAGCGCGCCCGTGCCCAGGATGGCCAGGTGCGACAGGTCCCGAGAGCGCGCACCCTGGCCGTCAGAACGCGTTTTCTGCAGTTTGCGTTCGGTGGCGGGAAGGCTTTTGTCTTGGCTGGAGTCCATGGCGCAATGACGGAAGGATTTGCGTCATTGTCGGAACAAGCCAGGCAGGCGAAGCCCCGATAAGCGGGGCTCAAGCGGCGCTTATGTGCTGTCTGCACAAGGGGAGGAACGGCAGCCGCATGGTGCAAGGGCTCCGCGAAGATGGCAGTCAGCCCCTTGCGCCCAAGCGAAAGAGGCTGCCCTGCAATGAGAGGGGAGGCGCCGTGCGCCCCCCGGGGTGATCAGAATCCCAGGCTGGCCAGGAGATCGTCCACCTGGGACTGCGAAGTCACCACATCGGGCGTCTTCTCGGGATCGACCACGGGGCCGGCGAGGTGCTCCTTGGGCTTTTCCAGGGGCTCCAGCGCCGTCTGCTGCGGGTTGGGCGAGGTCTGGATGAGCAACTGCACCAGCTGGTCCTCCAGATCGGCGGCCAGCGAGACCACGCGGGCAATGACCTGGCCCGTGAGATCGTGGAAGTCCTGGGACATCATGATCTCGGTGAGGTGCTCGTCGGCCTGCTGCGTGCCCTGCTCGACTTCCTCCAGGAAGTTCATCACCCGGCCCTTGGCCACGGCCGCCACGGGGTCCTCGACCATCTGTGCCCGCATGGCGCGTACACGCTCGGCCAGCCGGTCCTGCTGGACCTTGGCCAATTCGACGCGGTTCAGAACCTTCTCGGCGGCTTCTCCGGTCAGCCGCGCAATGTAGGAAAGGCGGCTTTGCGCGTCCGGCAGCTCTCCCATGCTGCCGCGCAATCGGTCCGCATAGCCCAGCTCGTTGAGCGAGTCATGCAGCTGGCGCGTGAGAACGCCCACCTTGTAGTGGACGCTGTCGGGGACATCCGGGTTGCTCATGGCGCGTGCCCTACAGGCCCAGCTTTTTGAGGATCAGGTTGACTTTCTCTTCCAGCGTGGCCTTGGTGAAGGGCTTGACGATGTAGCCTGCCGCGCCGCCCTGGGCCGCTGCCACGATGTCCTCCTTGCGTGCCTCGGCCGTCACCATCAGCACGGGAAGGTGCTTGAGTTTGTCGTCCTGCTTGATTTCGGTGAGCAGCTGGAAGCCGTTCATGTTGGGCATGTTGATGTCCGTCACCACGAAATCAAACTTGCTGTTGCGCAGCTTGTGCAGTGCCACGACGCCGTCTTCGGCTTCATCGGCTTCGGGAAAGCCGCTCTCCTTGAGCAGATTGCGCACGATGCGCCGCATGGTGGAGAAGTCGTCAACGATCAAAAAACGCAGGGCATTAGCCACGTGAGGCCCTTTCGGTCGGTAGGTGCTCGGTACTGGTAAGAATCCGCCGCGATGGTAACAATATGAAACCTTCTTGGCGCAATGTGGGAATTTTCCTGCTTTTCGGCAGCATCGGGCGCAAACCTTAATTTGTTACACGATCAGGTGACGCGGGCGCAGACAGGGCAGCTGCAGGCGAGGTGGCGGCGGGCTGCGCAGCGGTCTCGCCGGTTGCGGATTCGGTGGTGGCCGCATTCGCCGTGCCGCCATTGCCGCCGGCCAATGAGGGCGGCAAGGCGTTGCGTGTCACAGGTCCGCGGTGGCCCAGCAGGCGCTTTTCAGCCTCCTGCGTGAGCACGGTGATGGTGATGCGCCGGTTCTGCGGGGCACGCGGATCATCGGGCAGCAGCAGGTCGCTGCTGGCCAGGCCCGTGATGCGGGCCAGCTGGTTCAGCGGCATGCCGGCCGCCACCAGCTCGCGGCGCGAGGCGTTGGCACGGTCGGAGGACAGCTCCCAGTTGCTGTAGCCGCGGTCGGCATTGCCGTAAGGGGCGGCATCGGTATGGCCGGACAGGCTGATGCGGTTTTCCGCGCCCGCCAGGGCCGCGCCCACTTCGCGCAGGATGTCGCGCATGTAGGGTTTGACCATGGCGCTGCCACTGTCGAACATGGGGCGGTTTTGCTCGTCCACGATCTGGATCTGCAGGCCGTCGGGCGTCACGTCGGTGCGGATCTGCGAGCGGAATTCGTTCAGGCGCGCATTGCTGGTGATCATCGCGTCCACCTTGGCCTTGAGCGCCTTGATGCGGTTGGAATCCACCTGGGCCTGGTCAGCGCGGCCTGCATCGACGCTGGTGCGCCGGTTGGAGCTGTCCGCCGCCTCCGAGCGCCGCACCTGGCCGTGCACCTTGGCCAGGTCGTTGCCGCCGCCGGGAATCACGCTGGAGCTGTTGCCCGCACCGTCGCCGCCGGCCATCGCCACCTTCAGCGGCGAGGAAAAATACGCCGCAATGCCCTGCAGCTCGCCCTTGGCCGTGGAGCCCAGCAGCCACATCAGCAGGAAGAAGGCCATCATCGCCGTCACGAAGTCGGCATAGGCGATCTTCCAGGCACCGCCGTGGGGTGCATGCGCCGTCTTCTTGACGCGCTTGATGATGATCGGCTGTAACTTTTTCTCTGCCATGGCTTGACGCTGCTGGACGCAGGATTACTTCTTGCCCTTGACGTGGGTTTCCAGTTCAAGGAACCCGGGACGTTCGGTGGAGAACAGCACCTTGCGGCCGAACTCGATGGCCGTGGCAGGGTTGTAGCCCTGCATGCTGGCCAGCAAGGTGGTCTTGATGCACTCCAGTTCCTTGGCAGCATCCTGGGCGCGTTGCTCCACCAGGCCGGCCATGGGTTCCACCAGCGCATAGGCCAGCAAAATGCCCAGGAAGGTACCGACCAGGGCCGAGGCGATCATGCCGCCCAGCACGGAAGGCGGCTGGCCCACCGAGCCCATGGTGTTCACCACGCCCAGCACGGCCGCAATAATCCCGAAGGCGGGCAGGGCGCCGGCCAGGCGGGTCAACGCATTGACCGGGGCATGCGCTTCGGCGTGATGCGCCTCGATCTCGCTGTCCATCAGCGACTCGATCTCATGGGAGTTGAGGTTGCCCGACACCATCATGCGCAGGTAGTCGGTCAGGAACTCCACCACATGGTGGTCGGCCAGCAGCTCGGGGTACTTGGTGAAGATGGGCGACTCGTTGGGTGCCTCCACATCGCTTTCGATGGACATCAGGCCCTCCTTGCGGGCCTTTTGCAGAATCTCGTACAGCAGGGCCATCAGCTCCATGAAGCGGGCCTTGGTGTAGCGCGAACTCTTCATCACGCCAGGGATGGCCTTGGCCGTGGCCTTGAGCACCTTGGGCTGGTTGCACACGATGAAGGCGCCGATGGCGCCGCCGCCGATGGTCACCATCTCGAAGGGCAGGGCCTTGAGAATGACCTGGACGTTGCCCCCGTGCAGCACATAGGTGCCGAAGATGCAACCGAAGGCGACGATGTATCCGATGATGACAAGCATGGGAGTGGATTCTGTCAGAGGTGTCCCGATGGAAAAGTCGGAACTGGCTTGGAAATGCGCGCTTGTTTTGACACTGGGCCGTGGCGGGGTGGCGGCCATCGACGAACCCATGGCTTGTCAAGCTATCGACCGCAGGCATCAATACTTGAGAGCCCTGAGATGCAGGTGTAAACGCGCCGCTGCGCGCCAAAAGCCCAAAAAGGCCGGCAAATCGGTGCCTGTTTGAGTCTTGCAAGGCGGGCGCTTAATAGCGGATCGCGCGGCGCGCATGCGAGGATAGTCGGCACAGTTTTATTCTTTGTGTCACCGCGCGCACAAGCGTGCGGACCGCGGGCCGACCGTGTGCCGACCGCGGGCCGGCCTGATACTTCCTCTGCTGCATCGCCATGCCATCTTCACCTCTTGCCAACGCCTTTGCTGCCGCTGCGCAGCCGCCCAGCATCGACAGCGAGCTGACCCGCATCCGCGCCATGGTCGATCGCGCGCAGTTCCTGGAGGCACTGTCGGACCTGGCGCAACTGGTGGCCCGGGACCCGCGCAACTCCAAGGTTTGGCTGCACATCGGCTTTGTCTACGTGCGCATGAGCATCTGGCCACAGGCCATGGAAGCGTTGCAGATGGCCTTGGAGATAGAGCCCCGCATGCCCAACGCCCAGCGTCTGCTGGCGCTGGCCCTGTTCAGCACGGGCCGCAGGCAGGAGGCCTGCGACCTGATCGACGACGCCTGCCGCCATGCCAAGAACGAGAACACGCACTGGATGACGCGGGCCTACATCCACTCGCACACCAGCAGCGACCCGCTCAAATCCCTGGAAGTGGCGCGCGACTGGGGCCGGCGCTTCGCCGACCCGCTGACCCGCAACGCCAAGCCACTGCCCCTGCGCGACCGCAACCCGCGCAAAAAGCTGAAGGTTGGCTATGTCACGGCCGACTTCCGCCAGCACTCGGTGGCCTTCTTCATGCGGCCCGTGCTGGAGCACCACAACCCGGACAATGTCGAGATCCACGTCTACTCCAGCGGCCGCCCCGACAAGATGACCGAGAAGCTGCGCGCCCTGGTGCCGCACTGGCACGATGCGGTCGAGCAGACCGACGACCAGCTCTACGAACAGATCCGCGCCGACGGCATCGATGTGCTGGTGGACCTGTCAGGCTTCACCCTGGGCCACCGCCTGGAAGTCTTCGCCCGCCGCGCCGCACCCGTGCAGGTGACCTGGCTGGGCTATATGCATACGCTGGGGATGAAGGCCATGGATTACCGGTTGGTGGATGGCGCCATTGCTCCGCCCAGCCATGCTCCCCACTATTCGGAAAAGCTCTTCCAGCTGCGCTGCATGGCCAGCTACTCTCCACCCGAGTATTCGCCGCTGTGCGAGGAGCCGCCCCTGCTGCGCAATGGCTATCCCACGCTCATCTCGCTCAACAACTCGGCCAAGCTCACCGACGAGATGCTGGCCGTCTGGGCACGTATCCTGCACGAGCGCCAGGACGCGCGCCTGATCATCATGGTCAAGGAACAGGACCCGGACGCCGCTCAGGCCCACATGCAGCCACGCGTGGAGGCGGCAGGCATGCCGCTGGACCGCGTGTCCGTGCTGCACCAGCAGCCGCTGGAGGGCTTCATGGAACTGGGGCATATCGCCGATGTGGCGCTCGACACCTCGCCGGTTTCAGGAGGCACCACGACCTTGCATGCGGTGTGGATGGGGTTGCCGATCGTGACGCTGGACGCAGTCCGCGGCGTGGAGGCATCCACGGCCAGCGCCTTGCGGGGCATACGATTCGGCGGTGAAATCACCAAGGATGTTGACGGCTATGTGCAGGCCGCGCTGCGCTTCATGGACGATCCGGACCGCCTTGTGCACCACCGGCAGATCAGCCGCAGCAAGCTTGAGGCCAGCATCCTGATGAACTATTCCGAACGTACCGCCGATCTGGAGAAGGCCTATCGTTTCATGTGGCTCAACTGGCTTCAGAACGATCAGCAGACATTGAACGTGCGTGACGACCTGGATCAGCGTCTGGCTCAGGTGGAAGCCGCAGCATGACCTGCTCCCCTGAAATGGATTGGGTGCCTTTGCTGGTGCCTGACATGCCCGCTCCCCAGCTACTGATGCCGTGGCTGGAGCGCATGCATGCGACGCGCCACTATTCAAACTTCGGCCCACTGGTGCGGGAGCTGGAGTCCGGGTTCGCAAGCCAGTTTGCCTTGCCCGCCGAGGGCATTACCACCGTTGCCAATGCAACGCAGGGGCTCGAACTTGTGCTGCAGGCGCTGGAGCTTGCAGCGGGATCGCATGTCCTGCTGCCCGCCTTCACGTTTGTGGCCACGGCCACTGCAGTGGTGCGCGCAGGCCACGTGCCCGTGCTGGCCGATGTGGATCCGCACAGCTGGCTGCTGACTCCGGAGATCGCACACAAGGCCTGCCGGGAAATGCGCATCGATGCCGTGATGCCGGTGACGACATTCGGGATGCCGCACGACATGACGGCATGGGCACGATTCGAGGCAGACATGGGCATTCCCGTCGTTGTCGATGCCGCCGCAGCCTACGGCAGTCAATGGCTTCATGGGGCTCAGGGCACCCTGGTTTTCAGCCTGCATGCGACAAAGAGTCTGCCTGCCGGAGAGGGCGGACTGGTCGTTTCCACCCGTCCTGGCCTGGCCGGCAAAGTGCGCCAGCTGTCCAATTTCGGTATCAATCTGGATGCCTCGGCGGGCCTGCCGGTGGGCGCGCTGGCCAGTGTCGGCACCAATGCCAAGATGAGCGAATACCACGCAGCCATTGGCCTGGCCTCGCTGGACGTTTGGGAGCAGCATGCGCGGCAGCGAAAGGCGTTGCATGCAGACATGGTGCAGGAGCTGTCGCGGCTGGCAGACAATCGCCTGGTCTGGCAGAAGCCCGGTCCGGGAGGCGAAATGATGGCCCCGACCGTGATTTGCACGCAGCTGCCGGATGAACAGGCACGCATCGCGCTGGAGCAGCAGTGCCGGCAAGCGGGCATCACGACACGGCGCTGGTACCAGCCACTGCTGCAGGACATGCCGGTGCTGCGGCGCGAATGCAGGCTTTTGCACACCCCGCATGCCGAGGAGCTGTCGCGCACCCTGCTGGGCCTGCCATTTTTTCTCGGCATGTCCGCTGCGCAAACGCAGCGTGTGCGGGAGAGCGTCAGGCAGTGGGTGGCCGGTGCGCACTGAACCCGGCCGGGCAGTCTGCAAAGGCGGCGCGCCCTGGGTCATTCATTTACTTGCAGGCAAAGCTTCGTTATGAGAGACGTCTACATCATCAATGCCGGTGGTTTCGGCCGCAACATGGCATCGGTCGCGCGAGCGGATCCCGCATATGGCAAGGAGTGGGTCATCAAGGGGTTCCTGGATGGGCGCCAGGGCCTCAAGCAGGTGCCGGAGCTGCCGATCCTGGGTGATCCGATGACATTCCGCTACGAGCCATCCCAGATCATCGTGTGCGCTCTCGGTGACCCGGGGGCGCGCCGAAAGTATGCGCAGCCCCTGCTGGCGCAGGGCGCGTATTTCATGAACCTCAAACCTTGGCTGTACGCCGCAGACCGCGTGGAAATGGGGATAGGCTGTCTGTTCGAGCACCATGTCTCGATCGGACCCGATACCCGGGTGTGTGACTTTGTCGTTGTGCTGGCCAATACCATCATCGGCTATGACGTGCAGGTGGGCTCGTACACCACGATTGCCAGCTTTGTGTTCATTGGCGGGGGCGCGCAGATCGGTGAGAACGTCACCATCCATCCCCATGCGACCATCCTGCCGGGCATCAAGGTGGGGGACGGTGCGGTCATCGGAGCTGGCAGTGTCGTCATCCGCGACGTGCCACCCGGCATCACGGTCTTCGGGAATCCCGCCAAACCCTTCTCGTTCCGCTAGCCATCCATGTATCCAGGACTTTCACAGCTTGACTACATCGATGACGGCGTCTTTGCGCAGGAGCAATCGCGCATCTTCCGCAAACTCTGGATCTTTGCCGGGCTGCGCACGCTGCTGGACAAGCCGGACAGTTTTCTGACCCGCCAGATAGGTGGCGTACCCGTTGTTGTCCAGAACTTTGATGGCGCCATCAAGGCCTTTCGCAACCAGTGCGCCCACCGGCAAGCTCCTTTGCAGATGGAGGAATATGGCTGCCGCCGCCTGGTCTGCCGCTACCACGGCTGGAGTTACGACAATACGGGCCACGTTCATGGCCTGCCGGGTGAGCATCGCCTCTACCACTACGACGATGCACGGCGTGGGCAGTTATGCCTCGATGAATTCGCTGTCCACTGCATCGGCAATCTGTTGTTCGTCAATCTCGATGCAGACCCACTGCCGATAGAGCGTCAATTTGGACCGGCATTGCTGCAATCCCTTGCCGACAGCAGCGGGCATCTGTGCGGGCAGGCCATCCATTGCGCGATGCCGGCGGCCTACAACTGGAAGCTCAACTTTGAAAATGTCCTGGACTACAACCACGTGCCCTTCGTCCATCCGCAGTCTTTCCGGCCGCTGATGGAAAAGGGCGCGTTGCACGAACTCAGTGTCGCATCCGAGGCTGACCCGGCGCAGGAGTTCGATCTGCAGGACCTGAGTTTCCTGCGAGAGACCTCACTGAAGCTGCCTCGCAGCGCTTGGCATGGATCGGTGGACCGCTTTGGGGACAAGGATGTCTACTACAACTACTTTCTCTACCCCAACACCAACTTCATCTCGGTCGGGGGCTACTTCTTTCTGATCCAGCAGTTCGACCCCGTGGCGCCAGCGCGCACGGATGTGCGCTTCACTCTTGCCACCGCGCGGCCGCACCAGCGTATGGCAGCGATGCCGGCCATTCTCTGGGAGCACATGAAGATCGAAAAGCGTGTGCTGGACGAAGACAGGGTGATCCTGGAGACACTGCAGCGCGGGCTGCATGCAGCAGGTCCGGTGGCCCGGCATGGCGCCTACGAAGTGCAACTGCACCGAGTGGCCATGGCCTACCGCCAACTCATGGGGCGCTCGCAATGACGCAGGCACCACCTTTCGCAATGGCCCTCATGGGTCACGGCGCCTTGTTCGATGACATTGCCGCCTGTGCGCCGGCACTGACGGCGGGCGGCCTGCTGCGCTTGATGCCTTTGTCGCCCGAGGGAGCGGTCGCCGACCAGGCCATGGCACTGCTGGAGGGACAGGATCCTGAGGGGCTGCGCATCTTCACCGCCATCGACGAGCAGGCCCTGAACCATGAGCGCCTGGATGCCTACGCAAGGCTTCGCCTCAGGGGCTTTCGCGCGCTGAGTCTGCGCCATCCTTCGGCAACGGTGGCCGATGGCGTGCGCATCGGGGAAAACTGCTGGATCGGGGCGCGCGCCGTCATCGCCCATGGCGTGCAGATTGGCAACAACACCGTCATCGGCGATGCCGCGCGCATCGAGGCAGGCGCGCGGCTGGGCTCCAACGCATGGGTCGGCCCGGGTGCCAGCATCGGCCGAGGTACCGCGCTGGGCCCGCACAGTGTGGTTGCGAGCGATGTGCACATCGCTGCGGGGCTGCAGATAGGTCGCCACTGTGTCATCGGCATTGCCGGCGCGTACACCCAATCTCTGCCCGATGGCAGTTTCATCGATCCGCTGTTTCCTTCGCCGGTCAGGATCTATGGCGCCGCCTGAAGCCGTGGAGCAAACCTGTTCTGTGGGCGCGGCACTGAACTCCCACGAGGGAAAGATGCGTATGAATATGCGAGCCTTGCTCGAAGACGCTTGCGATGTGATCCAGTCGGCCCTGCCGGCCATCTTCGAAAGGCGCTACAGCATCCGGTACAAGGAAGATGGCAGCCCGGTGACCGAGGCCGACATCTTCATTGAACGATTGATCGGAGACTGGCTTCGGCAGCGGCTGCACGGGGTGGTTTTTGTCGGCGAGGAATCGCATGACCACCGCGCCGTGGACATGGGTGGCTACGTGGTGTTGATGGACCCCATCGATGGGACCGAGAATTTTTGCTCCGGCCTCAAGGAATGGGGCTCCTGCCTGAGCGTCTGGGCAGGCGGGCAGCACCTGGGCAGCGCCCTGATGCTGCCAGAGCTGGGTGAGCGCCTGATCACGGGCGACAAGGTGATTGCGCGCCAGTCACGGATCACGGGGTTTTCCTCGTCATTCGACGAATCCATTCTCCAGGGCATCCGGGAGGCTGGCGAGTACAGAGTGACCGGATGCGCGGTATACAACCTTCACAGCGTCATCACGGGGTCGTTCAAGAGATTCATCAATCCGAAAGGCGCCTGTGCCTGGGATTTGATGCCCGGGCTCATGCTGGCCTTGGAAAATGGTTGCACAGTGTTCGTAGACGATGAGGTATTCGATGGGAAATTTCTCCAGCCAGATAGAAAATATCGTATCGACATACAGCGATGACAATATATTCATTCTGGGAAAAGGCTCCTCGGCCGATCTGGTGGATACCGGGCTGCTCAAAAAATCGCTGATCATCGCCGTGAATGATGCGGAGCAGATATGCCCGGCAGATATCACGGTATTCAGGGAAGAATGGGCGGGTGATGCCATCGTGGCCCAGGGATGCCGTTCGCATGCCTATGTGACTTCATTGCCGGGGTTTGCACCGGCGGGGCGAAAGGTCATCCATGTTCCGCATGTGCCGTTGACGCAGGAATCTTCGGAACTCCTCATGCAGCGGTTCATGAGTGTTCCCGTGGTGATCGAGGATATATTGCTGCTGACCGCGTTGAAGATCGCCCGTGAAGTGGCGGGTATCCGGCGGCGTCGGCAGAATGTCTACTTTGTCGGTTTTGATTTCGACGCCTCGGCTGGATACAGCAAATCGATTGCGCATGATTATTCTCCTCAGGGCGAAGAGCAAAAATCCATTCGTATTTCTGTTCAGGAGTTCTATTTCATCAATGCGCTGTATTTCCTGAGGGATTCCAATGTGCGCATGTTGCATGTGGGAAGCCGGCCTTTCAGTGCGCTGACCCCGCAGGATCTCAACCAGAGCCTGGGAAAGGCGGGTTCTGGGCGCAATGGCTACGAAGTGGCGATCGTGGCGGAGCTGACCACCAATCACTTCGGGGACCGCGGCCGGCTGGAGCGCATGGTGCGGGCCAGCAAGGCGGCGGGCGCCGACCTGGTCAAGGTGCAAAAAAGGGATGTGCAGAGTTTTTATACCCGTGAGCAGCTGTCATCCCCTTATGTCTCTCCCTTTGGCAAGACCTTTGCGGACTACCGCCATCAGATCGAGTTGGGCAGGGAGGATTTTTGCTATCTGGACCAGCTCTGCCGCAGCCTCGACATGGGATGGTTTGCTTCCGTGCTGGATGAGAAATCCTTCCACTTCATGCTGGAGATGGATTCGGAAATGCCCATGGTGAAGCTGCCATCCACGATTTCAGAGCACCATGATTACCTGAAATATGTGGCGAAAAACTACCGTGGCGCGGTGGTTCTTTCCACGGGCATGACCGGTGCAGATTATGAGCAGTTTGTGCTAGAAACATTCAAGAGTTGCGAGCGACTGTACCTGCTGCAATGCAATTCGGCATATCCCACGCCACTGGAAGATTGCAATGTGGCCGTGGTGCAGCGGTACCGTGAAATGGCACGAGCTGACCCCAGAATCATCCCCGGCTACTCCAGCCATGACATGGGATGGAAGGCCTCAGCCCTCGCGGTAGCGGCGGGCGCCAGGATGGTGGAGAAGCACGTCAAGATGGGGAACACGGAGTGGGCGCATTTTGATGCTGTGGCGGTCGATCTGTCCACGCCCGCATTCAAGGATTACGTGGATCATATCCGGGAAGCCGAGATGATTCTGGGCTCTGGTGTGAAGAAAATCAACCAGAGTGAGCACCATAAATATTTCACAAAAAACACTGCCTGATCGCGCTTTTAGGAGATCGAAATTGAACAGCACCCATGAATTATGGGCCGTGGTGCCTGCCAGAAGTGGTTCCAAGGGCTTTCCTGGAAAGAATATCGCACAACTCAATGGCCTGCCTTTGCTTGCGCATTCCATACTCTTTGCAAAGAGCCTGCCCTTTGTCAGCAAGGTCGTTCTCTCCACGGACAGCCAGGAGTACGCCGAAATTGGCGAAAAATATGGGGCCTATGTTCCGTTTCTGCGCTCTGAAAGTGCATCCGCAGACCTGTCCATGGAGGAAGACATCCTGCTGGACCTGTCAGTGCAGGCGAAGTCGAGAGATATCGAACTGCCTCGCAGCATGCTCTGGCTGAGGCCTACGCATCCCTTGCGCGAACAGGCGGCATTTGTGGAGGCATACGGGAAATTCATGTCGGGAAATTACAGTTCGGTTTGCGTGGTGACGCCAGAAGATCCGCGAATATTCAATGTGCGCAATGAATGTATTCACCCTATAACCTCTGATTTTCAGGGAAGATCCATGATCCGGCGACAGGATTGTGCGCCTGCATACCGGATATTTTCGGGTGAGTTCTTCAATATGCCCGATGGATTCGATCCCCATTTTCTGGGGGACAGGATCGGCTATGCCGCACAGACACGTCAGTGCAGGTTTGATATAGACTATCAAGAGGATCTCGATTATCTGAACTATTTGCTGTCCACGCAGGCCGGGCGCCAGCGTTATGGACATCTGGTTCAGCGGGGCGATGGGGTATGACAGTTTTTGCTGTGGAGAATATATTGGAAATGCATGGGGTGAAACCGCATGGCTGAAATAATTGGTTCATTGGAAAGAGTTCTGCTCAGATATCCGGATCTGGACATCGCCAATCTGCGTGTCGTGGGCTGGGGTGCGGGAGAATTCTTCAAGAAATACTATCCGCTGATCAGCAGTCGTATACAGCTTGAATATACGGTTTGCCCCTGGCAGGAAAATCAGGGCAAGGTTTTCAATGGCGTGGAGGTCAGATCTCCCGAAGCCTTGATGAATGAGGATCCAGAGAACACCCTGATTCTGGTGTTTTCATACGATTTTTCGGAGCGATTGAGCGAGATCACCTACGGGGAGTTCCGGAAGTTCAAGGTAATGCGTGCGGTGGAGCTGGATGTGGGAGATGTGCCCCTGATGGACGAGCTGCAGGAACGGCAGCGCCTGATGGACGGTCTCAGCATGGCGCGAAGCCTCAAGGGCACGCCGAAAGCCGGTATTTTTGTACAGGGTCTGGCCTTTGACTTCACGCCCCAGGTGCTGGCGTGGAACCGCATGCGATTTCCTTCGGCCTACCAGTGCATGGTGACCTGGGACCATCAGCCCAGGGAACTGCTCGATCGCTGCCGTCCATGGCTGGATGCGCTGATTCTGGTGGGACAGCCGGTAAACAAGGGACGGCACAACACCAACTATATTGCGCGGTCCGCCCGCCTCGGCGTGGAGCATCTGGCGCAAAAAGGCATCGAGTACGCCGTGCGTTGCCGCAGTGACAATCTCCTGACGGGCTCCAGCATCCATGAGGCCATCCAGCATTTTTTTGCTGGTGGACGCAACAAGGGAAAAATAGCCATCGATCTGCGCTCAGGCTGGCGCCACGTGCCTTTCCATTTTTCCGAAAAGACCATGCTGGCGCGCACGGAAGATATGGTGAGGCTGTGGTCCGTGCCGGAAGACCGCCTGTCCGAGGCGGATATCGAGCATTCGGCCGGCATGCATTTCCAGAAGCTGGCCGATGTCACCATGGAAAGCTATCTGTGGAAGTCCTATGCAAGGAGCCTGGGATTTGCCGCCGAGACGCTGAAGGATTCCTATCGTTTTGCACATGACCGTCTGCTGCCGATCAACTCCCGGCTGGACTGGTTTTCGTACAAGTTCATACCCCTGTTCAACGTGAAGATGGCCAGCGAGATGTGCTTTCGGCAAAGCGATTGGGACGAGATGATGCAGGATCAGGAATTTGCCTTGCAGCGCGCCAGCGACATCAGTGCCCTTGATGTGTCGGTACGGGAATTCTGGCAACGCAAAATCGACTGACGCAACAGGCGCGCGGCCGGACACGGCAGGCCGGCCCTGCGCAGGGCCTGTCCTTCACGATCCGTAGGTGCGGATTGGTTCGTCGTAGCGGGGATCGAAAACGGTTTTGCCGGCGATGTCCGTGTCATAGCGCCGGGGCCAGCCCAGTTCGCACTCGCTGCCGATGTGGATGCGCGGTGCGATCAAGGCCCCGCTGCGCAGGGTGCACCGCGCCGAGATCCGTGCGCCATCTCCCACCATCACGCCAGGCTCCAGCCAGCAAGATGACTGGACGTCCACACCGTTGCCGATATTCGTGGCAGGCAGCAGGACGCAGTTGGAGTCGATGCGGCTGCCGGACCCGATGATGACGCCATCCGCCACGAAGGTGTTGGCTCCCACGCTGACGTCGGCGGCCAGCATGGCGCGTGGGCTGATATAGGGGTCAAGCCGCAGCCCCCGTACCTGGGCGGCTGCCATGAGTTCCATGCGCTTGAAGTTGCCAAAGCGCTCGTCGAAAGCAATGAAGGCCGTCCCCTTTTCCGGTGAAAGCGCGTCCAGAACGCCCAGATCGAACTCGTAGAGGGCGTCTTGCTGCACATGGATCCTTTCCACCTGCAGTCCGGGGCAGGCCTGACGCCAGGCCTCACAGGCCACGTCCAGGAAGGCGCTGGCGCCAATGATCCATTTACAGGCCATTGCCATCCTCCATCAGGTGGCTGTACCAGCGTTCCACCAGGCGGTTGTCGCCTTCGTAGGCGCCTTGCGTCGCAATGGGGGCGTCGGGGTGCAGGGAAGCCTGGACTTTTTCCATGATGTCCACATCCTCTGCAAGCACCAGTTTGCTGGCATGCATTTCCGCCAGAAGCACGGCATGGGAATACGTGAAAGCCTGCTTCTTGCGGGCCGAGAAGCGATAGACCTCCATGCTGGTGGTGTCCGGTGTCAGGGGCGTGTGGTATTCCAGAATGAAGGAGTGGCCCCCGTTGGCGCTGGCGATGTGAAGGTTGGGGTAGGCCAGCCAGTTGTAGTAGGCGTCCTCTGCGCCCCAGCGTTGCACCAGGTCATGCCAGCCGAATCGCTGCATGCGGCTGATGTGCGCATCCATGCCGCCTTTGCTGAGGCGGCGCAATTGCTGGCGCAATCCCTGCTGGCTGGTGTCCTGCAGCGGCTTCGCTGTCTCGGCAAGCAGCGACTCGTTCACCTGGGGGGCGAAGGTCACGGTCTTGGCCAATGTCCCCGGATGAACGAATCGGGCGTGGTTGGCGTCGCGCAGGTTCTCGTAGGCGAGCTTCCAGTTGTACTTCCCGTGCCATGTGGTCACCATGACTTCGCTGTCATAGGCTTCGGAGCTGCTCTCCAGTGAAGCGATGAATTCCGGGGAAAACTGTTCTTCCAGTGGAAAGGGGTTGGGGTCCAGGTTGACGAACAGCAGGTTACCGACCGTGCGCAGTGCAAACTGGCGAAGCTTCAGTCCGCATCGTTCCTCACTGCTGAAGCGATAAAGGGTATCGCCGTCAGGAATATGCTCCACCTGGCCCTGTTCCCCATAGCGCCACGCGTGGTAGGCGCAGACCAGGGGACGCCGGCCCACGGGCCCGGTCTGCAGGGGAGCGCTGCGATGCAGGCAGACGTTCTCGAAGGCCCGCAGTTCACCGTGGAAGTTCTGGATGACCACCGGAATGCCGGCAATCTTGCGGGTGAGAAAGGCGTTGTGCTCCGACACCAGCATTTTGAGCCCCGCAAACATCCAGACCTTGCGGAATATCTTGCGTTGCTCACGTTGGAAGATGTTCTCGTCCAGGTAGCAACCGGGATACATGCGTGAGCGCATGGCTCCTCCTTCAACGGGGTGCTGATATGTCAAAGAACGACGCCGCCGTCCATGACCAGGCTGGTGCCGGTGACCCAGCGGCTGGCATCGGACAGCAGATAAATGGCGGCATTGGCCACATCCTCAGGCTTGCCAAGACCCAGGGGGTGCCGGGCCTCCTGCGCCTGAAGCTGTTCGTTCTGCCCCGCATCGCCCCACATGGGCGTTGGTACGACCGAGGGAGAGATTCCGTTGACCCGCATGCGATGCCGGGCCTGCTCCACAGCCAGACAACGGATGATGCCCAGCAGCCCCGACTTCATCGCGGAGTAGGGTCCCACGCCACGCGTGCCGATGTGGGCCGACGTCGAGAGCATGAAGATGATGGAGGCTGCGGGCGCCAGCTTGTTCGTGATCAGAAGCTGCTGGGTCAGCATGACGGGTGCCAGGAAATGTATGGCATACATCTCCGTCATGAGGGACTCCTGCAGCTGGCGTATGGGGCTGAGCATCTGGCGGCCTGCGCAGTGCACCAGGCCGTCGATCCGCGGCGTTGCCTGGACCAGGGCCGTCCTGTCCTGCGCATCGGTCAGGTTGGCTTCGATCTGCTGGTGGCCGCTGCCTTCGAGCAGGTCGAAGGTGCCCTGCAGGCGCTGGCGGTCACGCCCCGTGGCGATGATGCGGGCACCGCGCCGGGCGCAGGAAATGGCAATCTGCCTGCCCAGGCCCGATGAAGCGCCGGTGACCAGCACGGTCTTGCCCTGCAGGGAAAATGGGTCGTGCGCAGCTTGGGTCATGCAAAGACATCCATGGGAACCGTCAGGCCGCCGTCAATAGTGAAGTAGTTCCGGGTGATCCATCGGCTGGCGTCGGACAGATAGAAGACCGCTGCGAGTGCGACGTCCTGCGGCTCTCCCATGCCAAGCGGGGCGAGCTTGGCGTATTCCTCGGTATCCACGCCTCCTGCGGACAGTCCGTCCAGCATGGGGGTACGCACATATCCCGGTGCAAGGCAATTGGCGCGGATGCCTTGTTTGGCAACCTCCAGGCCCAACGAACGCATGGCGCCGAGCAGGGCTGCCTTGCTGGCCGAGTACCCGCTGCTGGCCAGTGGCCCGATGTGGGATGCCACGGCGCTGATGAACACAATGGAGCCGTGGGGCCGGATCAGACGCTTGGCCAGCAATTCCTTGGTCAGCAGGATCGGGGCGTATGTGTTGTGCGCGAACATCTCTTCCAGATGGGCTTGCTTGACCATGCGCAACGGCACCAGCTTAGAGATGCCGGCTGCGTGGACCACGCCATCGATCGAGCCTGCCTGGGCAGCAAGCGCACTGATGTCCTGTGCCTGGGTGAGATCGGCGACCACGCTGACATGGCCATCGCCTGCGAGCAGGCCTGCCGTGTGGGCAAGGCGCTCTGCATTGCGGCCCGTGATGATCAGCGTGGCGCCCTGGCTGGCGCAGGAGATCGCTGTTTGGTGGCCAATGCCCGACGATGCACCCGTCACGAGGATGCGCTTGCCTGCCAGGGAGAAGGGATCGTTGGCGGTCATGCTTCGGTCATTGCAGGAAAGCGTGCCTTGTCCACGTCCACGATGGCGGTTCCCCAGGACAGGCCCACGCCGAAGCCACTCAGCAGCAGCCGCGCCTTGGCGCCATCCAGCTGTTCATGCAGCCGTGCGGTGAGGGTGACAGGCAGCGAGGCGCCGCTGGTGTTTCCCAGGTCATGCAGGGTGCTTGGAACCTTCTCCGCGGGTAGGCGCAGCTTCTTGCGAATGGTCTCGTTGATCAGCCGGTTGGCCTGGTGGAATATGAAGTGGTCGATCTGCTCCTTGTCCACCTGGGAGTACTCCAGCAGGCGTTCTACGGCAGGCGGCACACGCTGGGTGGAGAAGCTCAGCACCGCCGGCCCGTCAAGCACCAGGTCGGCGGGCAGGCGCAGGAAGCCATGCTCATCGCGCTTGGGAATCACGTGTTCGATTCCGTAGGGCTCGCGGTGGCCGCCAGCGGGCAGCATGATGGCCTTGTAGCCGCTGCCATCGCTGTTGAGGTCGAAATACATGGGAGGCGCACTGGCGTCGAACTCCAGCGCCGTGGCCGTGCCGGCGTCCGAGAACAAGGGGTCCATGATGGTCGCGGATTTGTCTCCCACCAGCACCAGGCCTTTTTTAAGGCCTCCTGCCGAGATCATGCTGCCCAGCATGTGCAGCCCGAACGGGTAGCCAGAACAACCCAGATTCACGTCGAAGGCGATCGTGCCGTGCGCCAGTCCCAGCCGGTCCTGCAGGATGATGGCCGTGGCGGGGATCAGATAGTCGGGCGATTGCGTGACGACGATCAGGACGTCGATTTCGTCGCGCTGCCACTGCAGTTCATCGAGCAGCTTTTCCGCGGCCACGAAGGCCAGGTCCGAGAAACACTGCCACTCCGGGCAGATGCGCCGGGTATGGATGCCGATGTTGCGTACCAGCCGTTCGCGTTCGGAGCGCTGCGAGGGCGGGCAATCCTCCAGATTGGAGATCTCGCGCCGGGGTATGCAGCTGGCCATGCCCGCAAAGCGGACGTTGTGCAGAGTGGACAGCGCCATGGTGTTTATCCCAGCAGCTTGTAGAGATCGGTGATGGTCGAGCAGTTCTTGAGATCGTCGCCCGTGATGGTCTTACCGTAGTCGACGTCGAACATGACGATCACGCCCAGCGCGGCCAGCGAGTCCCACTCGGGCAGGCTCCTGAGTTCGGTGTCAGGGGTGACTGCTACGGCTTCCTGGAAGTCCACGGCGGTCAGAAAGCTTTCGATGAATTGGTCAATGGAGGGCATGGGATATGTTCCTGAAAAAGAGCTGCGCACCTGCCTATGAGGGCAAACGCTTCGATGAATTTTCGCAGAGCCCTCCTGCGCCGGAAGGTTGGAACTGTAGGTAAAAGCGGGGCCTGTTCCGATGCTGCGAGAGGCGATTGTGTCCGTGCGAAGCCGGGGATGATGGCATACAGCCACGTGGCGTGCTTCCTGTTTTGTAGCAGCTGGTGACCGGTCCGTCTGGCAAAGGTGGAAGAAATGCGGTTTGCGCCCGCTTATCCGGGGGCCGTGGCTGCCGGCTTGCCTGCACGATGGCGGCATTTGTGCGGGTGTCGGCCTGGGTGCCGGGCCTGTGGTGGGGCGCCTGCCCGCAACCTTGATGACCAAAATGAATACAACCGAGCTTTTGCAGCATGCCCGCCAGTTGCACGACCAGTGGAATTTCGAGCAGGCACAGGAGGCCTATGCCCAGGTTCTCGAACAGGCTCCCGGCCATGCCGAGGCCCTGCATGGCATGGGGCTGCTGCTGGGGCTGCACCAACTGCGCAGTGCCGAGGCGCTTCCGTATCTGGAGGCGGCCATCGGTGTGCGGCCTGCAGACTTCAGCTATTGGCGCCTGTACATCCACATGCTGATCCGCGAGAGCCTGCTGGACATGGCCATCTCGCTGATCGACGTTGCCCGGGCCAACGGCATGCAGGAGATCGCTCTGGAGCAGCTGGAAAAGGATGTGGCCCTGGTGCAGGGCGCGCAGGCCGCGGCTTTTTTGGAAGAGCAGGCCGCGCGTTGGCCGCTGGGGCCGGCCGAGCCCGAGATGGCACCTGCTGCCGGCGATGGCCGAGGCCGTGTGCCCGAGGCGCAGCTGCGCCTGCTGATGCAGCTGTTTGCCCAACGCGAGCATGCCGAGGTCAGCCAGCTGGCGGGTTCGCTGGTGCGCCAATATCCCAAAAGCGGCCTGGTCTGGAAACTCAAGGCGGCGGCCGATCACGCGGGGGGCCGCATCGAGGCCGCCCTGCAGGCAGCGCGTCAGGCGGCCAGCCTGCTGCCGCGCGATGCCGAGGCGCAGTTCAACCTGGGGGGCATCTGCCTGCAGGCAGGCTACGCGGCCGAGGCCGAGCGGGCAATGCGTGCGGCGTTGGCGCTGCGGCCGCATTGGACCCAGGCCTTCGCACATCTGGGGGATGCCTTGTGCGCCCAGGACCGCATCGAAGACAGTCTGCCTTGCTATGTGAACGCACTGCTGCTCGATCCTGAGGATGTGGACACCTTGTCCCGGCTGACTGGCGCATTGCAGAACACCGGCAGGCTGCAGGAGTGCGCACAGTTCCTGGTGCTGCTCATGCAGCAGCGGCCCGAGGATCTGCGCCTGTGCCTGGCCAGTGCCCGTGTGCTGGGACAGGCGGGTTGGGCATTGCAGGCTGAAACCGCGTATCGCATGGCCCTTCAGATCAAGCCTGAGAGCCTGGAGTTGCTGTTGCAGCTTGCGCTGCTGCTGTGTGCGGGCGGTCGGCTGGAAGAAGCCGAAACCTGCCTGAGCAAAGCACTGCAACTTCGCCCCGACAATGTGGTGCTCCACTGCGAGACCGCCTTCACGTTGTTCGCCCAGAAGAAATGGGCACAGGCGCTGGAACTGCTTGAGCAGGCACTGCGAATCGAGCCCGGCAGTGCCCGCGCCCACATGCTTCGCTGCCAGGTGCTGCTGGAAACACATGACCTGCCCCGGCTCGATCAGGCCCTGTGCGAGGCGTTGGAACGCCTTCCCGGTGACCGCGAACTGATGTTTCAGCGCGCTGCCTACTGGGACCGCTGCGGTGATGCCCTGCGCCATAGGCAGCAACTCGACGATCTGGTGAGGCTGCACCCGGACTACAAGCCCGCCTACAGCGCAAGGCTGTTCGCCATGCTCCATTCGCCTGATGCCAGTGCAGACTCGGTGGGGCGTGCCAACCGGGAATATGGCGCGCTCATGCGGCAGCGCATGGCGGGGCGGCATGAAAACGCCCGTGATCCAGGCAAGACATTGCGCGTGGGTTTTGTATCCGGTGATCTGCGCAGCCACGCGGCGGCCAAGTTCTTTCTGCCGGTAATGCGGGAGCTGTCGCGGCGTGATGATTTGGTGTGCGTTGCCTATTGCAACAACGAGATCCACGACGGGGTCACCAAGGAATTCCAGGGACTGTTCCAGCTATGGCGCGGTATCCGGGATATGAATGTGCAGTCGATGGTCAATCTGGTGCAGGCCGACGGTATTGACATCCTATTTGACCTCAGCGGCCATACGCGGGGGCACAGGCTGGATGTATTCGCAGCCCGGCCCGCGCCGCTGCAAGTGACCTGGATAGGCAACCCCGGCAGCACTGGGCTGGAAACCATGGACTACATCGTGCTCAGCGACCTGATCCTGGAAGATGGGCTGCTCAAGACCCAGCTGACGGAGCGGCTGATGCGTGTTCCGCTGGCCTATGTCTTCGACGGAGGCATCCACCAGGAGCCCGTGGCACCACTGCCGGCGCTGCGCAACGGGCATCTGACGTTTGGCTCCTTCAACCGTTTGTCCAAGATCAACCGCAAGGTGGTTTCTGTCTGGGGTGAGGTGCTGCGCGCCCTGCCCACGGCGCGGCTGAAGATCGCGGCCTGTCCCCGTTCCGGTCCTCCGCAGCACCTGCGCGACTGGCTGGCCCAAGAGGGCGTGGCCGCGCAGCGCGTCGATTTTGTGGAGCAGATGGGATTCGAGCACTATCTGCAGGCCCACCATGACATAGACATCTGCCTGGATACCTTGCCTTTTACGGGCGGAGTGGTCACCAACCACGCCCTGTGGATGGGCGTGCCCACGCTGACGCTGATGGGGGAGCTGCTGGCGGGGCGGCAGTCAGCCGAAGTGATGGCTCGTGTGGGCCTGGACCAGGGCTTTGCAGCGCGGGACCTGGCGCAATTGCTGGACCAGGCTACGTTCTGGCAGGCACATTTGCCGCAGCTGCAGCAGATACGCCAGGGGCTGCGCGCACGCCTGCAGGACCTGGAGCCGCAACAGGCGGACATCGTGGCGCGCTCGGTGGCGATGGGGATGCGCCAGGCCTGGGCCCGCTGGTGCCAGGGACAGGAGCCTGTGGATCTGCGTGTCTCCTATGAGGATCTGGGTCTGGCCGCTCCCGTGGCGCCCGTTTTGTAACAGCGAATCAGGCACGGCGCGGATGGGCCATGCCGCGCGGTGCAAAAAATCTTGTGAAGTCCCCCTAAAGTTCGCCGGGGCAGCTCCGAAAACCAACTCAGCAGAGGGACAAAAAGTCCTGAGCCCACCAAAAGCCGCGTAATTCGATGTGAAAGCGGCCGATGGTCGGATTGGGCCGCCGCCGCCCGCCTTGCGATAAGCGAGGGCACCGTGGCGGCGACGTAACTGACTTTACTAGGAGTTGTCACCATGGCCATGTCTATCAACACCAACGTGCAATCGCTGAACGCCCAGCGCAACCTGGCTACTTCGCAAAGCTCGCTGTCCACCACCATGCAGCGCCTGTCCTCCGGCCTGCGCGTCAACAGCGCCAAGGATGACGCCGCTGGCCTGGCCATCGCAGAACGCATGAATGCCCAGGTCCGCGGCATGAACGTGGCAGTGCGCAACGCCAACGATGGCGTGTCGATGGCGCAGACTGCTGAAGGCGCCCTGTCCAAGGTGACCGACGCTCTGCAGCGTATGCGTGAACTGGCTGTGCAGGCCCGTAACGGCACCAACGGCGCCAAGGACCAGGTTTCGCTGAACAAGGAATTCGTCGAGCTGGGCAAGGAAATCGACCGCGTGATCAAGGGCGCTGATTTCAACGGCAAGAAGATCCTGAGCACCGATGCCGGCGCCATCAACTTCCAAGTGGGCGCCAACACTTCGGCCAACGATTCGATCACCGTCACCACGAGCAATCTGGGCACGAACACCGATATCGGCAACATCACCAGCGCTTCGATCGGCTCCGACGCCACCACGGCCCTGACCGCGACGGCCCTGGCCACCGTGATCAGCAACCTGGACACGGCCCTGGACACGGTCAACTCCGAGCGCGCCGTGCTGGGTGCCACGCAGAACCGCTTCGAGGCCGTGGTCTCGAACCTGCAAGTGGCTTCCGAGAACACCGCTTCGGCCCGTAGCCGCATCATGGATGCCGACTTCGCTTCGGAAACCGCCAACCTGAGCCGCTCGCAGATCCTGCAGCAAGCCGGCACGGCGATGGTGGCCCAGGCCAACCAGCTGCCCCAGGGCGTTCTGGCCCTGCTGCGCTGATCGTAGTACGAGTCCGGCTGCCTTCCCAAGCAGGAGGCGGCCGGAATTCTCCAGACCCCAGGCATCTGCCTGGGGTTTTTTATATGGCCGAAAGAGTGGGCGAAGAGGGTGTTCGAAGGGTGAATTGGCGTCCGATCATGGGCTTTATCGGCGCTTTGGCGCAGGGGCTTTTCCGCACAATCGTTGGCATCAGATAGGCAGAGCTGGAAGTCCTGGCGTGCTTTCTGGCGTTCTGGCGGCTTGGGGTCGTCGAACGGTTGGCCATTGTTCATGCCTAACGAGGAGCTGCCCCATGGCATCCATCATCAACACCAATCTTGTTTCGCTTAACGCCCAGCGCAATCTCAGCACATCCCAGTCGTCGCTGAGCACGACCATGCAGCGCCTGTCTTCGGGTCTGCGTGTCAACAGTGCAAAGGACGACGCGGCGGGTCTGGCCATTGCCGAGCGCATGAACGCTCAGGTACGCGGCATGAATGTGGCCATGCGCAATGCCAATGACGGCATTTCCATGGCGCAGACGGCCGAAGGCGCGCTGGGCAAGCTCAGCGACAACCTGCAGCGCATGCGTGAGCTGGCCGTGCAGGCCGCCAACGACACCAACGGCACGACGGACCGTGGTTCGCTGGACAAGGAGTTCAAGCAACTGGCCCAGGAAATCGCCCGTATCGTCGGCAGCACCAGCTTCAACGGCCGCCAGCTGCTGGACAACAACAATGCCACCGTGTTCCAGGTGGGTGCCAATACCGGCGCCGACAACCAGATCACGATCATGGCCGTCAACCTGACGGGCACAACGCCCGGCGGCCTGGCCATTACCGGCGGCACGCCGCCCTCCCTGGGTGGAGCCCTGGGCTCGCTGCTCGGCGCGGGCAGCTCGGCCCCTGATGCCCGCCTGTCCATGGCTGCCATCGACACCGCCCTGGATCTGGTCAACAACACACGCGCCACCTTCGGTGCCGCACAGAACCGCTTCGAGGCCGTGATCTCCAACCTGCAGGTGGCTGCAGAGAACACCGCATCCGCACGCTCGCGCATCATGGATGCCGACTTCGCTGCCGAAACCGCCAACCTGAGCCGCACGCAGATCCTGCAGCAGGCCGGCACAGCCATGGTGGCCCAGGCCAACCAACTGCCCCAGTCGGTGCTCAAGCTGATCCAGTAAGAGGGAGCCAGGGGGGCTTTTGAGCCTGGCTGCGCGGGGCGTGGCCAAAAAAGCCTCAGGTTCCAGAAAAACCGGTCGATAAGATACCGGGGAATGCCCTCGGGCATTTGGTGTGCGTGTTCGCAAGGACGCGCTCTGCGCCATGGCGCGGAGGTGTTCTGCACTTAGAAAGGGATGGTCATGGCCACCTTGAGTTCAGCTGGCATCAGCGGCAGCGGCCTGGACGAGACGATGATCGCCAAACTGGTGGCCCTGCAAAGGCAGTCACTGGTTCCGCTTCAGCAAAAAGCGTCTGTCCTGGATTCCAAGATATCCACGTTCGGGCAGATCAAGTCCCTGATGTCCACGCTTCAGGACGCGGCCACTTCCTTGGCCGACGCTGATACGTGGCGTTTATCCAATGCCACCTCGACCAATACAGCCGTGACTGCCACGGTGACGGATGCCAATGCACTGCCCGGATCTTCGGTGATCTCGGTGACGCAACTGGCGCGCAGCCAGTCTGTGGCGACCGGTGTCATGCCGACGGCCACCCAGTTCGGGGCTGGCAAGCTCACCATCACCATGGGCAGCTGGGACAAGACTGGCGACCAGTTCAGCAATCCCGGCACTCCCGTGGAGATCGATATCGCGGCCGGTGCCAAGCTGGAAGACGTGGTCCAGGCCATCAATAGCAAGGGCACGGGCGTGGTGGCGTCGGTGCTCAAGGATGCCCAGGGTGAACGCCTGGTGCTGCGCTCGCGTGCCACGGGTGCCGATGCCGGCTTCACGGTCGGTGCCAGCGGCGATTCCAGCCTGTCGGCCCTGGCCTTCAACGGCAAGGCAACCACGGGCTCCGTGGCGCAGTACGCCCAGAATGCCGAGATCAATGTCAACGGCATCACGGTGCAATCGACCACCAACGAGTTCAAGCAGACCGTGCCTGGCCTGAACATCACCGTGAACCAGGTGACGGCGGCGGCCACCCCGGTGACGGTGACGGTGTCCTCGGACACTGAGGGCATGAAGAAGAAGATCCAGGCCTTCATGGATGCCTACAACGGGCTCAATGACGCGCTGGCGAGTTCGACCAAGTACGACGCCGAAAGCAAGGCGGCCGGCGTGCTGCAGGGGGACTCCACCACGGTGGGCATGACCAACAGCCTGCGCAGCGTGGTCTCGGGTACGGTTGCTGGCGGCGCGGACACGCTCAAGCGCCTGTCGGACATGGGCATACAGATCCAGAAGGGCGGCAAGCTGGCCTTCGGTACGACGGCCAGCGACAAGACCAAGCTGGACGCAGCGCTGAAGGACCCCGAGTCCATGAGCAAGATGTTTGCCGCGGTGGGAACGGACGGGCAGCCTGATACACAGGGCCTGGCCGCGCGCATGAAGGATTTCACGCGCAAGGCGCTGGAATTCGATGGCACCTTCGACACCAAGAGCAAGAGCCTGCAGGAGCTCAAGAAGAGCAACGGCAAGTCCCAGGACCGGATCAACGACCAGGCCGATTCGCTGGAAAAGCGCCTGCGTGAGCAGTACGCGTCGCTGGACAAGAAGATGAGCGGCTACTCGGCGCTCAGTGCCTACATGAATCAGCAGGTTTCCCAGTGGAATAAATAAATAGGAGCCATGCGGAGCGGCGGTCGTGTTTTCTGTAACCAATGCCCGGTGCCTCTAAATTTTCAGGCATTGCAGCCGAAGAACAAGACATCAAGGAAACGAACATGTACACATCGCTCAACCGCCGTGCTGCAAGTGCCTACGCCCAGGTCGGCGTCCAGTCGTCCGTGGACGGCGCATCGCCCCACCAGCTGATCCAGCTGCTGTTCGATGCGCTCGAAAAAGCGCTGAACGCGGCCAAGGGAGCCATGCAGCGTGGCGACATCGGCGAGAAGGGTGTGCAGATCGGCAAGGCCGTGCGCATTCTGGAAGAAGGCCTGAAGGCCTCCGTCAATCCCGATGAAGGTGGCGAGCTGGCCCAGAACCTGATTTCCGTCTACGACTACAGCATCACCCAGCTGACGCTGGCCAATCTGCGCAACGACACGGCGCTGCTGCAAAGCGCGCAGGATGTGCTGGCTCCGATTGCCCATGGTTGGCGCGACATCGCCAACACGCCAGCCGTTGCCGGGACCTAGAAATGGAGCTGACATTGATTGACTTTTACCGTGCCATAGAAGACAGCAGCGCCAAGATGCTGCAGGCCGCACAGAACAAGGATTGGGAGGGGGTGACGCGCTACGAGGGCACCTGTGCCGTGCTGATCGAGCAGCTGCGGCTCAAGTCGCATGACGAGCCGCTGGCGCCCGATCAGCGCAAGGAGAAGGCCCGCATCATGCAGCGCATCCTGCGCAACGATGCCCAGATCCGCACGCTGGCCGAGCCCTGGCTGGCGCAGTTCGAGCACATGTTCGACGGCCAGCCCCACGCCATGCATTGAGCAGGGCAGATCGGCAGGAGCTGCATCCGCAGCCTTCCTGCCGGACACAAAAAAAACCGCCTGATGTTCAGGCGGTTTTTTTATGGGCGGAATCTGCGGATGCCAGCGGCGGCTGAGGCTTCCCACCCGGCCGCTGTGGACTGATCAGGCCGCAGGCGCAGGCTGCACCTGCAGTTCGCTGAGCATGCGCAGCAGGATGCGGTTCACGTCCTCGATCTCGAAGGCGTGTTCTTCGCGCAGCTGGCGAATCGGTGCGGGATCGTCTGACTCCAGCGCAATGGCCATGAGCAGGGCCGGCGCGTAGGGGCCGGTGCGCGTCACTGCGGCGTCGAAGACGCGCTCGGATACGGGAATGCGGCGCAGCGCGGTGGGCAGGGGCTCGCCCAGCAGCTGGTCCAGCTGCGAGAGCAGGCCCAGCAGATAGACCTCGCGCTGCAGGTCGTGGCTGATGCCGGCCTCGATCAGTCGCTCGGTCAGGCTGGCGCGCAGCCGGATGGCGGTGCGCACGGGCACCAGGCTGGGCTCGGTGCAGGCGTGGGGCAGCTGGTCGGACAGCCAGCGCTGCAGCGTGCCGTATCCCAGCATCACCAGGCCGCGGCGCAGAGAGTCCACATTGCCCCGCAGGCCCAGGGCTGCGGAGTTGGTGTAGAGCATGAAGCGATAGGCCAGGATGGGGTCCTCGCCCAGGATCTGCTCGAAGGCCTCGATCGATTGCTCGGCATCGACGGCGCGCATCAGTGCGAGCACGGTGTCGCGGCTGGGCAGGGCGGCGTGATGGCGCTGGGCATGCAGCGTATCGGCCACGGGCCAGCCGGCGATGGCGCCCGCATGGAAGCTGTCCAGGCACAGATCGGTCAGGGCCAGGCTGTCCAGCCCCTCGTACATCTGGCCGCCCAGCAGTTGCAGGGGCGGCAGGGTGGGTGTGGGCCTGGAGGCCTGCTTCAGGGCCTGGAGCTTGGTCGGTGCCTGGGCTGCCTGGGCGGCCTGTTGCAGCGCAAGCGCTGTCTGGTTTTGCATGCCCGAAGCGCCTTCGGGCGGCAGGTGCAGCAGGCTGCTGGCAAACCAGTGGGCGGCCTGGGCGTCGGGCACATCGGACAGCGGCCCGCGCCACACCAGCATCAGGCCGCGCGCATGCGCCTGGCGCACCAGGTCGTAGATGGCGGAGTCCTGCAGCCAGTCGCCGCGCACCTCGATCCAGGGGCTGCCCTTGGAGGCGTTTTCCAGCAGGTCGCACAGCACCTGGCGCGACTGGGGCGACAGCAGTACCGGCGGCGACTGCGTGCCCCAGGTTTCGCGCAGTATGCGCAGCAGGTGGGCCACGTCGGCCTGGACGCCGGGTTCCTCGTGAAGATAAAGCTGCACGCCCGCCAGACGGCGGGCCTGGTTCCAGAGCGGCCTATAGCCGAGGGTCAGAGAGCTCAGGACGGACTGGACCATGGATGCATGCGCGGGTGGCTATCAGTTGATGAAGTTGAACAGTGACAGTTTCTGGATCGAGGCATAGGACTGCAAGGCAGCCTGCATGCCCACCTTCTGCATGTCCACATCGGAGAGGGCCTTGATCATATCGATGTCTTCGGCCCGCGAACGCGCTGCTTCCTGCTGGTCCGCCTGGTTCTTCATGTCGTCTTCAAGGCGGTCGGCGCGGTTGAGCTGGTCGCCGGCGAAGCTGCGCATGGCCTGGACACGGCTCATGCCGGCATCGAGTTCATTGAGGCCGCGGCCCAGCGCCTGCTGCATGGCGCCGGCATCGGTGGCGCCGTTCTTCACGCCCGCGATCACGTTGTCCAGCACGCTGAACAGGTCGGTGCGCTGGCTGGGGCCCAGCGTGAAGCTGTCGCCCGTGGCCAGGTTGCCCGAAATCTTCATCGACATGCCGCCCACGGTGATGCTGTCGCCGGCCGTGTAGGGAACGGCCGCACCGGTCGTGCCACCGGAGGTGACGGTGTAGCTCAGGGCGCCCGTCGTGGCGTCCTTGGTGAAATTCAGGGTGTAGCTGGCGCCCGTGATGGCGCTGGGGTCCGACACCGTGCCCAGGTCGGCATAGGCCGAGCTGCCCGTGGGCGACTGGCGCGACACGGCGAAGACGCCGTTGCCCGTGGGCACGTTCATCCAGGTCGCAAAGCCGTCCAGCGCCAGCGGCAGGCCGTTCTCGCTGCCCGTGGCCTGGCCTGGCTGCAACTGGGAGTTGGCGCCGGGGGTGTTGTTGACAAGAGGATCTTCCTTGCTGCCCAGCCCGCGGAAGATGGGCAGGCCGTTGGAGTCCTTGGCATTGGCGTAGCTCAGCACCTGGTTGCGCAGGCTCTCGAGCTGCTGCACCAGCGCATCGCGCGCCTTCTGGTCATAGGAGCCATTGCCGGATTGCAGGATCAGGTCGCGGAAGTCCTTGAGCGCGTCCTGGGCCGTGCCCAGCTTGGATTCGCCCTGGGCCATCACATCGCGCTGCAGGCCCAGCACGCGCTGGTCGTTTTCCGAGCGGGAGATGCGCGTGAGTGCGCGTTCGGCCTGTGCGGCGGCCACGGGGTCGTCGCTGGCGCGCACCACGCGCTTGCCGGAGGTGGTCTTTTCCATCAGGTCCACCAGACTCGTGTTGCGCGAGTTCAGGTTGTTGATGGTGCTTTCGTACATGTTGGCCGTGCCAATGCGGGAGATGCTCATGGTGGAATGCTCCTGTCCTGTGATCAGCGGCCTACGGTCTGCAGAACGCTGTCGAAAATGCTTTGCGCGACCTGCAGCATCTTGGCCGAGGCCTGGTAGGACTGCTGGTACTGCAGCAGCTTGGCGGCCTCTTCGTCGAGGTTCACGCCCGAGACGGCCGTGCGGTCCGCCTCCAGGTTCTTGGCAATGGTCTCGGACAGCTTGGCCGCGTACTGCGCGCTCTGCGTGCGCGTTCCGACCTGGGCCATGGCGGTGGAAAAGCCGTCGCTCAGCGTGGTCGAGCCATCGAAGAGCTTGCTGTCGCGCAGGGCCAGGAAGGAGCTGGCATTGCCCGCATCGCGCTGATAGGCGGTGCCGTACTGTGGGTCGGTGGCCTTGCCCAGCGTGACCTTGTCGCTGGTGGTTCCGTTGATGGCGGGCGTGCCGGTGATCTTGACCTGCAGGCCCGGTGCCAGCTGGATCGGCTGGCCGGAGGTGTAAAGGCCGGTTGCGGGAATGCCGCCTGCGGGTGCCGGGGTGATGGTGTATTCCAGCTGCCCGGTGGCGTTCTTGCTGAACGACACCTCGGCGCCGGCAAAGCCTGCCAGGTTGAAGCCGGCACTGACCTGGATGCCGCCCATTTGCAGGGTCGCATCGCCCAGAGACTTGATGCTGGCCGCCACGGGGTTGGCCACGGCCAGGTCGTTGGGCGAGTGCACGGCGGCCTGGATGTCGTGGGCGCCCGCCGCCATGGGGCGGAACAGCACGGTGTTGCCCGACACGCCTTCGGCCTTGAGGTCGAAGCGCAGGCCGTCGATCTCCTTGGAGCTCAGGTCGGTCATGTCGGTGAAGTCCGTGACCTTGCCGTCCGACAGGCGGATGACCTTGCCTGCTGGTGCCGTGCTGCCGAAGACGATCTGGTAGTCGGATGCCTTGAGCTGGCTGGAGTCGACCACCGTGGTCGTCGGCGTGGTGGCGCCTGTCCACTGCGCGCCCGTGGTCGAGCCGTTGCTGACCATGGACAGCTTGAACAGATTGCTGCCGCTTTGTCCCGACAGCGTCAAACCCAGGTTGTTTTGCTCGTTCAGCGAGTCGCCAATGGCCAGGGCCATGCGGCCCAGCAGGTTGCGGCCCTCGGTCAGGTCGCTTCCCTGGAACTGCAGCAGGCCGGCGATCTCGCCGCCACCCAGCATGGAGGGCGTCAGTTCCACGTTCTGGCCGCCGGGCTGCTGGAAGTACAGGGCCATCTTGCCGCTGCCCGGGAACTCGGTGGCTTCCTTGAGCGTGAGCTGTGCGGAATTGGGTCCCAGCACCAGCGGCTGGCTGCCGCCCACGAACAGGCTGATGCTGCCGTCGTCCGCAGGGATCTGGCTGGTCTGCACGTATTTGTTGATGTTGCGCACCAGCTGGTCGCGCTGGTCCAGCAGGTCGTTGGGCGTCTGGCCCGAGGCGATGGAGCGGCTGATCTGCGCATTGAGCGTGGCCACCTGGCCGGCCAGGCTGTTGACCACGGTCACATCGTTGCCCATCTGCTGCTTGGCGCTGTAGTCCAGCTCGTCCAGCTGGGCCGATGCCGAGCGAAAGCGCGCCGCCAGCTCGTTCATGCGCGTGAGCACCACCTGGCGCGCCGACGGGTCGGTGGGCGCACCGGCCACGTCGCCGAACGAATTCATCATGTCGGTGATCGCCGCGCCCAGGCCGGTCTTGCCGCCGCCGAACACTTCCTGCATCTGCGCCAGCGAGGTGGCACGTGCCGAGTCGGCAGCCGACACGGCGCTGGCCGTGGCTGCCTGGCGGTTGAGCAGGTCATTGAAGTTGCGCAGGATGGTGTTCACATCCACGCCATTGCCGATGTAGCCGCTGCCCATGTTCTGGCCCGGCGAGGTCTGGAAGGCCACGCTCTGGCGCGAATATCCGGCCGTGTTGACGTTGGCGATGTTGTGGCCTGTGGTCTGCAGGGCGATCTGGTTCGCCATCAGGGCGCGGGACCCGACGTTCAAAAGGCTCATGACGTGTTCTCTGGTTAGGCTTGGGCACGTGCCGCGCTCTGCACGGCGCTCTGGATGGCGCGGCTGAGCTTGCTGGCGTATTCGGGATCGGTGGCGTAGCCGGCTTTCTGCAGCTCGGTCGCATAGGCCAGGGCGGAGTCGGTCTTTCCCATGGCTTTCTCGTAGCGCGGATTGCTGGTGATCAGGCGCGCGTAGTCGCGGAAGGACTCCTCGTAGGAGTCGTAGGCGCGGAACTTGGCCGTGACCTTGCGCGCCACGCCGTCGATGTATTCGGTGGTCGTGACCTCGGCGACCTTGCCCGTCCAGCCCTTGCCGGCCTTGATGCCGAACAGGTTGTGGGCATTGCTGCCATTGGCATTCTTGATTTCGCTCTTGCCCCAGCCGGTCTCGTGTCCGGCCTGGCCCAGCATGAAGGCGGCCGGAATGCCGCTTTCCTGCGCCACGCGTGCAGCGGCGTCGCCATGGTGGGCGACGAAGTTGTCACGGCCCTTGGGCGCGGGCGCGTAGGCGTTGACGGACTGGGCCGCGCTGCTGCGGCTGCCGCTCCAGGCAGCTGTGGTGCCATTGGCGCTGCCGGCCGTGCTGCGCCAGGCGATGCGGCTCATGCTCAGTGTGGAGGGCACGGAGATCTCTGCATCCTCGGCGGCTTCCGAGCCCATGGTGCGGGCCAGCTGTCGCGTGATGGCATCCGACAGGCCGCCGGGCTGGCCCGACATGGCCACCGACAGCTGCTGGTCCAGCATGTCGGTGCTGAGGTTGCCCTGTGCGCTGTCGAGCAGGCCGGACTTCATGGTGGCCTCGCGCATGCTCTTGATCATCTCGCGCATGAACAGCGATTCCAGCTGCTTGGCGGTTTCCTTCGCGGCCTGCGGACTGTTCTCGCCGGCCGCGAATTTGAGTGCGTTGAGGGACCGGGCGTCGGCCGCCAGCGCATTGCTGGCCGCAGTCTGCGATCCGTTGGGAAGTGCGATGCTCATATCACCTCCAGTTCGGCGTTGAGGGCGCCTGCTGCCTTGATGGCCTGCAAGATGGCCAGCAGGTCCTGGGGCGTGGCGCCCAGCGTGTTGAGTGCGCGCACCACGTCGGTCAGTTGCGGGGAGCCGGGCATGTTGATGATGTTGCCGGGCTCCTGCTTGATCTGGATGTCGGACTTCTGGGCCACCACGGTCTGGCCCTGCGAGAAGGCGCCGGGCTGGCTGATCACCGGCGTGGTGCTGATGGTGATGGCCAGGTTGCCATGCGCGATGGCGCAGGGGCCCAGGGTCACGGCCTGGTTGAGCACGATGGAGCCCGTGCGTGCATTGATCACGACCTTGGCCGAGGGCTTGGAGGTCTCGATCGGCATCTCCTGGATCTCGGCGATCATGCGCACGCGCGATCCCGGGTCCTGGGGCGCGGACACGCGCACGGTGCGCCCGTCCAGCGCCTGTGCCACGCCCTGGCCCATGCGCTGGTTGATGGCGCGCACCACCTTGTCGGCGGTCTGGAAATCGGTGGCGTTCAGGCCCAGCGTGATGCTGTCGCCTTCATTGATCGGGGTGGGTACGGCGCGCTCGACCTGGGCGCCCTGCGGCACGCGGCCTGCGCTCAGGTGGTTGATCTGTACCTTGGAGCCGCCGGCCGAGGCGCCGGCGCCGCCGACCACGAGGTTGCCCTGGGCCAGCGCATAGATCTCGCCATCGGCGCCGCGCAGCGGCGTGGCCACCAGGGTGCCGCCCTTGAGCGACTTGGCATTGCCCACGGAGGAGACCACCACGTCGATGGCCTGGCCCGGCTGGGCAAAGGCCGGCAGTTCGGCGGTGACGATCACGGCCGCCACGTTCTTGAGCTGCAGCTGGCCCGAATTGCCTGTGGCGGGCAGCGAGATGCCCATCTGCTCCAGGTAATTGGCCAGGGCCTGCTTGGTGTAGGGCATCTGGGTGGTCTGGTCGCCCGTGCCGTCGAGGCCGACCACCAGACCGTAGCCGGTCAACTGGTTGCTGCGCACGCCCTGGATGGCAGCGACCTCTTTGATGCGTGTTGCATGCGCCGGCAGGGTCAGCATGCTGGCGCCGAGGGCGGCTGCAACCCAGAAGGGGCGCTGCGCTTGGCGCAATGTCAGGAGCATGGACAGTACTTTCATGCTGTCCATTCTCCGGAGAATCAGAACGGCATAACGTTCAAAAAGAACCGGGACAACCAGCCAATTGACTGCGCTTCCCCGGCCTGTCCGCGGCTGCGCGATTCCACGCGCACATTGGCCACCTGGGTCGATGCGACCAGGCTGCCGGGCTGCATCGTGCGCGGGTCCACCGTGCCCGTGAAGCGCAGCACATCCACGTTGTGGTTCACGCCGATCTGCTTTTCTCCGGCGATCACCAGATGGCCGTTTGGCAGCACATCGACCACCGTCGTGCTGATGGCGCCCGTGAACGTGTTGTCGCTCGACGTCGAGCCCGAGCCCGTGTAGTCGTTGTTGTTGTTGAAACCGATGTTCGAGCGGTCCTTGAGATTGGCCAGCGCATTGCCCGAGAACAGCGGCAGCGCGGAAATCCCCGCCGTGGTCTTGTTGGAGCGCTTCAGGCCCGAATCCGACTTCTGGCTGGCCGTCACGCGCTCCACGATCTGCACCGTCACCATGTCCCCCACCAGGCGCGCGCGCCGGTTCTCGAAACCGGGACGGTAGCTGGCGGCATTGAACAGGCTGCCCGTAGGGCTGCCCGCCACGGGCGCGGCCGGCATCAGCACCGGAGGCGCAGTGGACGGCATGTCCACCGGCGGCGGGTCATTGAGTGTCGTGCAGCCCGACAGGACTGCCGCCAGCGCCAGGCACGTGCTCGTCGCGGAAAGGGAGAAGGTTCGTTGGGTCATGGCGATGTTCCCGGGTTCAATGGTTCATGGCTGCGCATGCAGACCCCACCCTCGAGAACTGGCATGTCCCAGCCCAGGGACACCGAGGAAGGGCCGCCCCGCACCGAGGGTGTCGTCCCCCTCCCGCGCAGCGAGAGAGGGGGAAGCGGCGAAGCCGCTCAGGGGGAGAGATCGATTACAGCTGCGCCAGCTTGGCCAGCATCTGGTCCGAAGTCGTGATGGCCTTGGAATTCATTTCATAGGCGCGCTGGGTCTGGATCATGGTCACCAGCTCCTGCACCACGTTCACGTTCGAGCCTTCCAGGTAGCCCTGCTTGATCATGCCCATGCCGTTGACGCCGGGCTGGCCCTGCTGGGGCTGGCCCGAGGAAGCGGTCTCGGTGAACAGGTTCTGGCCACGCGGCTCCAGGCCGGCCGGATTGATGAACTGGCTCATGGCGATATTGCCCACCTGCTGGGGCGCAGCCTGGCCGGCCATGGTCACGCTGACCACGCCCTCGGGGCTGATCGACACCTTGGTCGCGCCCTGGGGAATGGTCACGCCGTTGGCGATGGGCATGCCGCTGGCAGTCACCAGCTGGCCCTGCGCATCGACCTGGAAGGAGCCGTCACGGGTATAGGCCGTGGTGCCGTCGGGCATGTTGACCTGGAAGAAGCCGTTGCCGTCGATGGCCACGTCCAGCGCATTGTTGGACTGCTGCAGGGCGCCCTGCAGGAAATTGCGCGAGGTGGCCACCGTGCGCACACCCAGGCCCAGGTGCAGGCCCGTGGGCAACTGGTTCTGCTCGGTCGTCTGCGAGCCGGACTGGCGCAGGTTCTGGTAGATCAGATCCTCGAACACCGCGCTGGCGCGCTTGTAGCCCGTGGTCGAGACGTTGGCCAGGTTATGGGAAATCACGTCCAGCTGGGTCTGCTGGGCTTCCATGCCGGTCTTGGAGATGAACAGTGAATTGATCATGGCGTTTTCCTTCAGTTTTCCGTGGCGACTTGCGCCGTCTCAGCGTTTGAATCCTTGGCACATCGCGCGGGACTGGCACGATCCAGGCCAGGGACGCCTAGCAAGGGCCGCCCTGCAGCGAGGGCGTCGTCCCCCTTCCAGGGGGAAGCGGCGCAGCCGCTCAGGGGGTGATCTGTCTCAGCCGTTCATGCTCAAGAGTTGGCTGGCCGTCTTGTCATTGGTTTCTGCCGTCTGCAGCAGGCGCATCTGGGTCTCGAACTGGCGGGCGGCGGCAATCATGCCGACCATGGTCTCCACCGAGTTCACGTTCGAGCCTTCGATGGCGCCGGACAGCAGGCGTGCGTTCTCGTCGTTGGGCAGCGGATCGCCGTCGCCCGTGCGGAACAGGCCGTCATTGCCGCGCACCAGCGCGGCGTCCTCGGGCGGCGTGGCCAGCTTGACGCGGCCCACGGCCACGGGCAGCTGGTTGCCGGTCTTGGCGGTCAGCGTGCCGTCCGAGCCCAGCGTGATCGTGGATTCGGGGGGAATGTCGATGGGGCCGCCGCCGTCGGACAGCACGGCCTGGCCGTTGCTGTTGACCAGCTGGCCCTCGGGGGAGACCTCGAACACGCCGTTGCGTGTGTAGGCCTCCTGGCCATCCAGGCCCTGGACGGCGAACCAGGCGCGGCCCATGGCCATGGCGTCCAGTGCGCGGCCCGTGCGCTGGGTGGGTCCGGGCGTGTCCACGTAGCCGGAGGTCGCCTCCAGCGCGAACACGCGCGTGCCCGCGCCGCTGCCCTGCAGGGGCACAGAGCGGAAGGTGGACATTTCGGCCCGGAAGCCGTTGGTGCCGGCATTGGCCAGGTTGTGGGCCAGCACGGACTGACGCTGCGCCGCTGCGTTGGCGCCCGTCATGGAGGTGTAGATGATGCGGTCCATGCCGGCTCTCCTGACTCAGTTCTTGGCTATCAGCGCAGGTTCACCAGGGTCGAGAAGACCTGGTCCTGGGTCTTGATGGTCTGGGCATTGGCCTGGTAGGCGCGCTGCGCGGTCATCATGTTCACCAGCTCGGCGGTCAGGTCCACGTTGGAGTCTTCCAGCGCGCCCGAGCGCAGCGAGCCGAAGGTGCCCGACTCGGCCGTGCCGTTCAGGGCCGGGCCCGAATCCGAGGTCTCCACCCACTTGTTGTCGCCCACGGCGCCCAGGCCCTGGGTGTTGGTGAAGGCGGCCAGGGCCAGCTGGCCCTCGGTGCGCGTCACGCCGTTGGAGTAGGTGGCCACGATGGAGCCATCGTTGCCGACATTGATGCCGGTGAGCGCGCCTGCGGTGTAGCCGTCCTGCTTGAGGCTGCTGACCGCGAACTTGGAGCCGAACTGCGAGACGTTGGAGAAGTCCAGCGTCACGCCCGCCGTGCCGTTGATGGTGCCGGGCGTGGGCGCGTTGGGGTTGCTGCTCTTGATCTGCGCCGTCACGGGGCTGCCGCTGGTGATCTTGCCGGAGGCATCGAACACCAGGGTGGTCAGCAGGGTGGCGACCTTCGGGGGCGATGCCGTCGGATCGTCCAGGCCGTCGTAGACCTTCCAGGTGTTGGCGGCCGTGTCCTTCTCGAAGTACATCTGCACCGGCGTGGGCACGCCCTGGCTGTCATAGACGTTGATCGAGGTGCCATAGGTGGCGCGCGGCGTGGCGGGCACGGGCGGCGTGGCGGTGGAGTTGCCGGCTGCGGGCGTGGCGCGCGCATCGAGGTTCAGCGACACGTCGATCTTGGTCGTGGTCTTGGCAGCGATCGGCTGGCCCGAAGGAAAGACCATGGGCACGGGCTGGCCGCCGGCCAGCACCTTGCCCGTGGTGGCGTCCACGGGGTAGCCCATGACGTTGTCGCCCTGCACGGTCTTGAGGTTGCCCTGCTTGTCCAGGCCGAAGTTGCCGGCGCGCGTATAGGCCGTGCTGCCGTCGGGCTGGCGCACGACGAAGAAGCCGTTGCCGTTGATGGCCACGTCCAGGTTGTTGCCCGTGGTGGTGATCGGGCCCTGGCGGAACTGCTGGGTCACGGCGGCCACATTGACGCCGATGCCGCTGTTCTGGCCGCTGGCCGAACCCACGGCGCTGGCCACGGCCTCGGCGAACTCGGCGCGCGAGGACTTGAAGCCCGTGGTGTTGGCGTTGGCGATGTTGTGGCCGATCACGTCCAGGTTCTTGCTGGCGGCGTTCAGACCCGAGAGGCCTTGTTGGAATCCCATGGTGTGCTCCTGCGATGTATTTGGGTGGATGGTGCGGGGGTCAGTACACGGCCTTGACGGAGGCGTAGGCGACGTTGGTGCCGTCGTCCAGCTCCAGCGTCAGCTTGCCGTCGGTGGTGCCTGTGGCGAGCACCGCATGGGGCGACAGCGTGGTCGAGGCCACGACCGTGTCGGCATTCGTGGCCTGCACCGTGTAGCGCAGCTGGCTGGCGTCGCCCGTGTACTTGCTGCCGTCCCAGGTGAAGTAGTTGCGGCCAGCGGTGCCGCTGCCCAGCTCGACGGTGTCCACCAGCTCGCCGCTGGCGGTGGTGATCTGCACCTTCACGTCGGCGGCCGGGCCTTCGAGGTCGAAGGCAGCCGTATAGGACTTTTCCTTGCCCACGCCCAGGGTGTTGCCTTCGGTCAGCACGGTGCGGCCGATCATCTGCGTGCCCTGCAGCACCTGCATGGCGGTGAACTGGCCGGCCATGCTTTCCATGGTCTTGTTCAGCTGCTGGATGCCGGTGACGGTGTTGATCTGCGCCATCTGCGAGGTCATCTGCGCGTTGTCCATGGGATTCATGGGATCCTGGTTGTTCAACTGCGCGACCAGCAGCTTCAGGAAACGGTCCTGCGCCGCCGCGGGGTCGGTGGTCGAATTGCTCGTGGCGGACTTGTTGTTGATGTCGGCCGTGCTGGCGACGCTGCCTGCGCCATAGATCATGGGAGTGGCTCCTGGAAAGTGGTGCGGACGGGGCTCACTGGCCCATCTGCAGGGTTTTGAGCAGCAGCGACTTGGTCGTGTTCATGACCTCGACGTTGTTCTGGTAGGAGCGCGAGGCCGAGATCATGTTGACCATCTCGTCCACGGCGCTGACGTTGGAGTGCGTCACATAGCCTTCGGCATCGGCCAGCGGGTGCTGGGGGTCGTGGATGCGGCGGCCGGGCGTGTTGTCCTGGCTGATGGCGCTGACGCGCACGCCAGAGGAGCCTTCCTCGCCCATGGCCACGGTCTGGAAGACCACCTGGCGCGCCTGGTAGGCCTTGCCGTCGGGGCCGGCCACGGCATCGACGTTGGCCAGATTCGAGGCCACGACGTTCAGGCGCTGCGATTGGGCGCTGACGGCACTGCCGGAGATGCTGAAGATGGAGAACATGGACATGGGAAAGCTCCTGTGGTCTGTGGCGCCGGCTTACTGGCCCTGGATGGCCGACAGCATGGTCTTGGCCTGGCCGTTCAGAAAGCGCAGCGTGGCTTCGTAGCGCACGGCGTTGTCGACGAAGTTGGCGCGTTCGCGGTCCAGGTCCACGGTGTTGTTGTCCATGTTGGTCTGGGCCTGCACCGAGTAGCCGAGATGGCTTTGCGCGCTCTGCCCCGAGGCGGCGGCAGGCAGGGGAATGTGTCCGCCCTGGCTGACGCTGGCCAGCGTCATGGGCGAGGGGCCGGAGGTAACGGCCGTCAGCGCCTCGCGAAAATTGAAGTCGCGCGCCACATAGCCCGGGGTGTCGGCATTGGCGATGTTGCTGGCGATTGCACGCTGGCGCTCGGCGCGCAGCACCAGCGCCTTGCTCTGGAAGTCCAGTCGTTCAGTCATCTTGTCGAGCATGTCGGCCTCGCCCTCTGGGATTTGCGGTGATCGGTTGACGAAATGGCGGCAGCCCACGGACTGCGGCATGCGTCGATTATGGAAATCGGGCCCGAACGCTAAAGCGCGAAGAAAGCGCGTTTGCCTGCGCAGTTCGGCGCTTCGGAAAAGAGCGCTCGCCCTATATTTGCTGGCATCGCTCCAGGTGTACCACCCATCCTGACGGGAGGCCGGAGCAAGTCAGGAGCCACAGCCATGCCGAACTTCAGCACCGCCCATTCGCCATCCGCCGTCCGAGCCCTCGCTCGCGCCGCCGCATGCGCTGCGCTTGCCGCTGGAGCGTCGCTGGCAGGCCCTGCCTTCGCGCAAAACGCTCCTGACGGTGCAGCCCAGCTCAGCCAGATCGGCCAGCGCTTTGCCGACGAGGCCCTGCAGCAAGGCATGGCCGGCGCGGGCGCCTTGCCCCTGCGCATGGAAGTGCAGATGGGCCAGCTCGATCCCCGCCTGCGCCTGGCCGCCTGCGCCAAGGTCGAACCCTATTTGCCCGCAGGCTCGCGCCTGTGGGGCCGTACCCGCCTGGGTCTGCGCTGCCTGCAGGGCGCCGTGGCCTGGAATGTGTTCCTGCCCATCACGGTCAAGGCCTGGGGGCCGGCCTGGGTGCTGCAAAACGGTGTGCCTTCGGGCCGCCCGCTGTCAGCCGACGATGCCGTCCAGGCCGAAGTGGACTGGGCCGAGGAATCGGCCGCCGTCTACGCCAACCAGCAGGACTGGGTGGGCCTGGTGGCCTCCCGCCCGCTGGCCGCAGGCCAGGCGCTGCGCCAGAACATGCTGCGCACGCCGGCCCTGTTCGCGGTGGGTGCCGAAGTGCGCGTTCTGGTCAACGGTGGTGGTTTTTCCGTCACATCGTCGGGCAAGGCCATGTCGGCCGCCGGCGAAGGCCAGACCGTGCGGGTTCGCATGGATAATGGCCGGCTCATCTCCGGGGTGGTGAATCCCGAGGGCGTGGTGCTGGTCCAGTAAAAAAACCTCAAGTTTTGTTCCAGGCAGTCGAAAGCTAGGCACAGCGCCTCACGCCGCCAGGGCGATTGGAGAATCAAGATGAAGATAGGTCAAAAACCGGAACTGCCCGCCGCTGCCTCCCAGGCCGCCGCCAAGCAGCCCAAGACAGCCAGCACCATTGCCACCGAGGAATCCTCCGCCCAGGCCCAGCCTGCCAAGGCGGCCGGTGTTCCCGTGTCGTTCTCGACCTCGGCCCGCGCACTGGACCAATCTGGTCGCGCCACGGCCGATTTCGATGCCAACCGCGTCAAGGAAATCCGCGAAGCCATTGCCAACGGCACCTTCCGCGTGAACGCCGACGCCGTGGCCGACAAGCTGCTGGCCAACTCCGAAGAATTCCTCTCGCACTCGCGCGTCTGAGCGCGGGTTCGGTTCTTTCTCGGTTTTTTCCTTCCGGCGCGAGCACGCGCTTTCTTTTTTCAGCAAGGCCTGTCCCATGACTCTCAGCGAGATGCTCGATTCCCTGGACGCGGTGGTCCGGATGGTGTCCGCCTCGCTGCAATCGAAGGATGCAGTCGCGCTGGAGCAGTCCAGCACCCGGCTGCGCGATGCCATGGCGGCGTTCTCCGAACTGGCCCGGCGCTTCAGCGCGGCCGACTGGACGCAGGAGCTGCGCGAACGCGCCCAGTCGCTGGGCGAGCAGATGGCCATGCAGCGCGACCAGCTGGCACGCATGGCCGTGGTGGCCCAGAGCCAGGCGGCGGCGCTGATTCCCCAGACTTCGGACCAGGCCACGTATGGACGCGACCTGTATGGACATCCCCATGCCGGACCGGGCAAGGCGCGCATCTACCACTCGGCCAGCTGAAGCCGCGTCCCTTTTCTCTCTCTCTCTCTCTCTCTCTTCTCTCTCCTCTTTCTTCCCGCTGCCCAACCCTCCGGCATCCGTGCCCGAGGGTTTTGTCTTTTCCGGGCTGGGATTCGGTTGAATGAGTCTGCGCAGCGGGCGCAGGCACGGCTGGAGCTTGGGCGTATCCATCCATGCGCGGGATGAGGCTGCGCTTGGTCAAAGAGGTGGAGGCGGGGGAATGCTGGATGGCCGTGCGCAGGAAGGGCGGCCAGGAATGAGGGACGGCCAGAGGCCAGATCCGGGGAAAACGAAGCAAGGACCCTGAAGACGGCAAGATCCGAAATGCGCGGAAATGACGCTGCCGTGCAATGGCAAGCGCAATGCAAGCGCAATGGCGCGCGCAAATCCCGTTCGGTCTGCGGTTTGCGGTCTGCGATCTGAGGAGGCAAAGAGGGTCCGGCCAGGGCCGGACGTCCTCACACCTGCATGTTCATCACGTCGGTATAGGCCTGCACGAGCCGGTTGCGCACCTGCATCGTGGCCTGGAAGCCGATCTGCGCCTTTTGCATGGCGATCATGGTTTCCTCGAGGCTGACGGCCGGGTTCTCCAACTGCACCTCACGCTGCAGCTGGCTGGAGTTGTTCTGGGCTGAACTGACGGACTGCAGCGCGCCTTGAAGGGCCTGGCTGAAGCCGCCAGCCGCCACTTTGGTCGATGCGTCGCCTGCGCCCACGCCTTTGGGGAGCTGGGTGCCGTACAGGGGAGAGGTGGTACTGGGGATGCGAAGGTCCATGACACATTCCATCGGAGTTAGCAAGATGACGAGATCGTAGGGCGGCAGGGTTTTCGCATCGCGGCAAATAGACGGCCAAACGGCGCGCTTATCGGGCGAATGTGAAGCGGCGGACTTCGAATAATCGACAGCACGCTAGGGTCCTGTGTGTGCAGGGCTCGAACACCTGGAACCAAGATGTCTGCTGTCGCTGAAATCCCTGTCCCTCAAGCCACTCCCGTGCCCCAGCCTGCCTTGCAGCAGCGCTGGACGGCCATGGACCGTGGCGCGCGCCTGCGTTGGGGCGCGATCGCCGTGCTGCTGGTCGTCGCCCTGGGTGCGGCGGCCATGTTCTACCGTCAGCCGGACTACAAGGTGCTGTTCTCCAACCTGAGCGACAAGGATGGCGGCGCCATCGTCGCCCAGCTGTCGCAGATGAACGTGCCTTACCGCTACACGGAAGGCGGCGGTGCCATCCTCATCCCGTCCGACCGCGTGCACGATGTGCGCCTGAAGCTGGCCACCCAGGGCCTGCCCAAGGGTTCGGTGACGGGTTTCGAGCTGATGGAGAACAGCAAGTTCGGCATCACCCAGTTCCAGGAACGCCTTAATTTCCAGCGCGGCCTTGAAGGCGAGCTGACGCGCTCCATCCAGGCCCTGGCCGCCGTGCAAAGCGCACGCGTGCACCTGGCCCTGCCCAATCAGAACGGCTTTTTCCGCGAGCAGCAAAAGCCCTCGGCCTCGGTGCTGCTGAGCCTGTACCCGGGCCGTGTGCTGGACCGCACGCAGATCGCGGGCATCGTGCACCTGGTGGCCTCCAGCGTGCCCGAGATGGCGCCCACGGCCGTGAGCATCCTGGACGACTCGGGCAAGCTGCTGTCGCAGTCGCCCGACGGCAACGCCAACGCCGTGGACATGCAGCAGCTGAACTACACCCAGCAGATCGAGCAGCAGTACGTGCGCCGCATCCTGGAGATCCTGGAGCCCGTGGTCGGCAAGAACAATGTGAAGGCGCAGGTCTCGGCCGAGATGGATTTCAGCCAGACCGAATCGACTTCGGAGCAGCACCGCCCCAACCAGTCCTCCGACGCGGGCGTGGTGCGCAGCCAGCAGGTGGTGGAGAGCACGGGCGAGCAAAAGCCGCCCCAGCCCACGGGCATTCCCGGCGCCACCAGCAACCAGCCGCCCCAGAACGCTTCCGCGCCCGTCAACGGCGCCAATCCCGCGCCCCAGGCGGCCGACGGCCAGAACGCCGCCCGCGCTGCCAGCAAGCGCGAGTCCATCACCAATTACGAAGTGGACAAGACCGTGCGCCACACACGCGGCAGCACGGGCAGCATCAAGCGCCTGACGGCCGCCGTGGTCATCAATGCGCCCCTGGTGGCTGCCCCTGCGCCGGCCGCTGCCGGTGCGGCCGGTGCGGCAACCGATGCAGCCACCGTCGCTGCCGCCGCACGCGGCCTGACGGCGGCGCAGCAGGCGCAACTGCTGACCCTGGTGCGCGAGACCGTGGGCTACAGCGCCGAGCGCGGCGACTCGGTCAACCTGGTCAGCACGCCCTTTGTGCAGGACGAAGTGCCCGCCGATGTGCCGCTGTGGCGCCAGCCCGAAGTGCTGGCCATGGCCCGCAGCCTGGGCGTGCCCATCGGCCTGGCCCTGTTCGGCGCCATCTTGCTGCTGGGCCTGGTGCGACCCATGCTCAAGGGCCGCAAGACGGTGGCCGTGGGCGGACAGCTCAATGCCATCGAAGGCGAGCAGCTGGACCGTCCGGCGCTGGCTGCACCCGCTGTCGATCTTTCGCCCACGCAGGAGCAAGTGCGCCTGGAGCAGGCGCGCCAACTGGCCAAGCAGAACCCGATCGCGGTGGCCAACATCGTCAAGACCTGGATCAACGGCGAGGCCACCTGAGCCTCTCAAAACACGGATTGCTGAGATATGGACGAACGAGGCCTGAACGACGCCGCCATCTTGCTGGTCTCCCTGGGCGAGGAGGAAGCGGCCGAGGTGTTCAAGCACCTCACCCCGAAGGAAGTGCAAAAGCTCGGCGAGACCATTGCGCACATGCGCGGTGTCTCGCGCGAGAAGGTGGACTTCGTCATCAACCGCTTTGCCGATGACGCGGCCGCGCAAAGCCTGCTGGTGGACGACGCCAGCGGCTATGTGCGCTCGGTGCTCAAGCGCGCCCTGGGCGACGACAAGGCGGCGCTGCTGATCGACCGCATCCTGCAGGGCGGCGATGTCTCCGGCATCGAAAGCCTCAAGTGGATGGACCCGCTGTCCGTGGCCGAACTGCTGCGCGGCGAGCATCCGCAGATCGTGGCCGCCATCCTCGTGCACCTGGAGCACGAGCAGGCCGCTGCCGTGCTGATGCAGCTGCCCGAGCGTTTCCGCAGCGAAGTCATGCTGCGCGTGGCCACGCTGGAAGGCATTCAGCCGACCGCGCTCAAGGACCTCAACGAGGTGCTGTTCCAGGTGCTGGCCGGCGGCGACAAGATCCGCAAGACCTCGCTGGGCGGCGTCAAGACGGCGGCCGAGATGATCAACAACCTCGGCGGCAATGCCGACGTGGCCGTGCTGGACACCATCCGCAACTACGACCCGGACCTGGCCCAGAAGATCATGGACAAGATGTTCGTGTTCGACGACCTGGTCAAGCTGGACGACCGCTCGGTGCAGCTGGTGCTGCGCGAGGTGGTGTCCGAGACGCTGATCATCGCGCTCAAGGGCGGCTCGATGGAAGTGCGCGACAAGATTCTGGCCAACATGTCCATGCGCGCCGCCGAGTCGCTGCGCGAGGACCTGGAAGGCCGCGGCCCGATGCGCCTGTCCGAAGTGGAAGCGCAGCAAAAGGAAATCCTGAAGGTGGTGCGTCGCCTGGCCGAAGAAGGCCAGATCACCATCGGCAGCGGTGCGGAAGACAGCTATGTCTAACGGCATGAACTCGCGCTTCATCCCTTCCGAGGAGATCGACGAGCGCCAGGTGGTGCAGTGGCGCTTCGGCGCCGTGGACCACATGGGCGGCCTGAAAAGCCTGCCCAGCCTCGCGGGCCTGCCGGACATCCAGGGTGCGCCCGCCGCATCCGGTGCCCAGGCTGGGCATGGCGGCGCGGGCATGGCGCGCGCGCCTGCCTCCTCGTCGGGCTTTCACAGCCTGTCGCTGCCCGGCCGCTCCGATGCGCCCCGGCTGGAGGCCGACTCCATGGTGCTGGATGTCGAAGCCGACACGCCGGGCGCCCCGGCCTCCACCGCCCCCGCAGTGGATGAGGAACAACTGCATGCCCTGCTGGAACAGGCACGCGCCGAAGGCCATGCCGAGGGCCTGGAGCAGGGCCGCCAGGAAGCCCAGCAGCAGTGGCAGCAACACATGGATGACTATGTCTCCGGCACGGGCCGCGAGACGGCGCAGCGCGTGGACGCGCTGCTGTCCGGCCTGGATGCCGGCTTCAAGCAGCTGCAGACGGATGCAGCGCAGGAACTGCTCAACCTGGCCTGCGACATTGCGCGCCAGGTGGTCCGCCAGGAGCTGCGCAGCCAGCCCCAGGCCCTGTTGCCCGTGGTGCGCGAGGCGCTGGACATGCTGGCCGCCGACGGTCGCGCCGCCACCGTGCGCCTGAACCCCGCCGACTTCGCCGTGCTGGACGAGGCGCTGCGCGCCGAGCATGGCGCCCAGTCCAAGGTGCAGTGGATCAGTGACGCCTCCGTCGCCCAGGGCGATGTGCGCGTGGAATCGGGTGGCGCCCAGGTCGATGCCGGCATGGACAAGCGCTGGCGCCGCGCCGTGGCCGCGCTGGGCCTGGTCTCCACCTGGTATGACGGAGAACGCGATGCCGGTTGACGCCCCGCTGGCCGACGCGGCCAAACTGACCCCCGAGCCTGCCGCCAGGCCCTGGCAGCAACTGCTGTCCAATGCCCGCGCCCGCCTGCAGGGCGACATTCCCCTGGAAACCCACGGCACGCTCACGCGCCTGACCGGCCTGGTGCTGGAGGCCACGGGCCTGCAGGTGCCCGTGGGCTCGCAGTGCTGGATACGCCAGCAGGGCCAGGACCCGGTGCTGGCCGAGGTCGTCGGCTTTGCCGGCGAGCGTGCGTTTCTCATGCCTGCGGGCGACATCCAGGGCCTGTCCAGCGGCGCCATCGTGACGCCGGCCGAACCCTTTGTCGCACCGCTGCGCTTTGGCGACGGTGTCGAGCCGCCCGTGTCCCTGGCGGCCGGCGTGCTGCGCCTGCCCATTGGCAGCGGCCTGCTGGGCCGTGTCGTGGATTCGCAGGGCCAGCCCCTGGACCATGGCGGCCCGCTGGCCGACGTGAGCGCCGATCTGCTGGATCGCAACCCCATCAACGCCATGGACCGCGACCCGGTGCGCGAGACGCTGGACACCGGCGTGCGCTCGCTCAACGCCCTGCTCACCGTGGGCCGGGGCCAGCGTCTGGGCCTGTTCGCGGGCTCGGGCGTGGGCAAGTCCGTGCTGCTGGGCATGATGGCGCGCTACACCCAGGCGGACGTGATCGTGGTCGGCCTGATCGGCGAACGCGGCCGCGAGGTCAAGGAATTCGTCGAGGACATCCTCGGTGCGCAGGACCGCAGCCGCGCCGTGGTCGTCGCCGCCCCGGCCGATGCGCCGCCGCTGCTGCGCATGCAGGGCGCCGCCTATGCCACGGCCATTGCCGAGCATTTCCGCGACAAGGGCCAGCATGTGCTGCTGCTCATGGACTCGCTCACCCGCTATGCCATGGCCCAGCGCGAGATCGCCCTGGCCATTGGCGAGCCACCGGCCACCAAGGGCTATCCGCCGTCGTGCTTTGCCAAGCTGCCGGCCCTGGTCGAGCGCAGCGGCAACGGCCTCAACGGCGTGGGCTCGATCACGGCCTTCTACACCGTGCTGTCTGAAGGCGATGACCAGCAGGACCCTATTGCCGACGCGGCGCGCGCCATTCTGGACGGCCACGTCGTGCTGTCGCGGGCGCTGGCCGAGTCGGGCCACTATCCGGCCATCGATATCGAGCAATCGGCCTCGCGCGTGATGCACAACGTGGTCTCGCGCGAGCACTTCGAGCTGGCACGGCGCTTTCGCGCTGTCTATTCGCGCTACCAGAAGGGGCGGGACCTGGTCCAGGTCGGCGCCTACATGGCGGGCTCGGACCCGCAGATGGATGAGGCGATACGCCTGCAGCCGGCCATGGCGGCCTTTCTGCAGCAAAGCATGTTCGAGTCGGCTTCCATGGACGAGAGCATCTCGGGCATGGCTGCCGCACTCGGTGGGCCGTGACGCGGCGACGCGGCACTGCCAAAACGCGACCAACGCGATAACGAACACAGGGAGGAAACCCCGGTATGTCGTCCTTGAATGCCTTGATGGTGGCCATCGATGCCGCGTCGCGCAAGCGTGACGAGGCGCGCCAGGCGGTGCAGGAGCGCCTGCGCTCGCAGCAGGCCGCGCAGACGCAAATGGAGCAGCTGCAGCACTATGTGCAGGAAATGCAGACGCGCTGGGGCGCGCAGGAAAACCAGTCCGTGCAGCCCGAGGTCATGTTCCACCAGTACCAGTTCATGGACCGCCTGCAGCACGCCATCGGCCTGCAGACGCGGGTGCTGGCCGACCTGGCGATCCGCCTGGAGGCCGCGCAAAAGGCCTTGATGGCCTGCGAGCTGCGGGTCAGCAGCCTGCGCAAGGTCGTCGAGGTGCGCCGCCGCGATCTGGCGCTGAGCCAGATGCGCCGCGAGCAAAAGGAGACCGATGAACGAGCGGCCATCCAGTTTTTCCGTCGCAGCTTCGGGCTGACATTCCAGGAGGCTTGACGCATGTCCACCAACCAGATCGAACAGCGCGCCGATGCGCGCAGCGCCATGCAGCGCGCCATGGAAGGCGTTCGCTCCGCGCGCGGCACGCAGCCGCCCTCCAACGACCAGGCCGCAGGCTTTTCTTCGTTGCTGGCAGCGATGGACGGCATTGGCGGATTGCCGGCGCTGGCCTCGGGCGCCCTGGGCCAGGCCTTGGGCGAGGACGGCAGTGCCGCTCTTTCCGCGCTGTCCAGCCTCAAGGGCGCAGCCAAGGACGGCCTGAAGGATGCCGCAGACCTGCTGGCCGATCCCGGCCTGGCGCAGAGCCTGCTGCAGCAGCCGCAACTGCCGCTGCAACCGCAGGCGGAGCCGACCGATATGACCACCTCGGCGCAGGCCGATGCCATGGCGCTGGCTGCCAACGGCCAGGCGCCCTGGCTCAGCCTGGTCGGGCAGACCGCCCATCTGGACGGCAAGGGCGACCGCGACATGCTGCAGGGCGTGGCGGGCGACTGGCTGTCCGGCCGGGGCAGCGCCGCCATGATGGCCCTGCGCCAGGAGCAGGGCGCCGTGGCGCACGCGGCCTTCCTGGCACCGCAGTCCGCAGCCGGTGATGCCGCGGGCACGGCGCTGGCCACGGCCAGCGCCAATGCTGCGGCCCTGGCTGCCGCTGCGGACCCCAATGCAGCCGGGGCACTGACCGATGGCGCTGCGCGCAGCACCCAGGCACAGGCCCAGGCCGCCGATGTGCTGGCCGCCGTGCAGTCCGATGCGGCACTGACGGCCGCCGCCGCACGCACGGCAACCACCGCCCAGGCCACGCATGAACACACGCCCCAGGCCCTGGCGGGCGGTGTGCGGCAGGACGTGGCCCTGGCGTCGGGCATTGCGCTCAACGGCATGGCCGCAGTGCGGCCCGAAGAATGGCGCGGCCTGTTCGAGCGAGCCCGTGAAGGCGGCACCGCCTCCACGGAGTCGGCGGCGAACGGACTGCACGGCGTTGCGGCTGCCGTGGGCGCCGCGCATGCCGGCCAATCCCTGGGCCAGCAGGCAGCCGGCCAAAATGGCGCGGCCTTTGCCCAGCCCGACGCCCAGGCCCAGCCGGGCAACTCCACCGAGCGCGAGCAGCAGGTGTCCGAGCAGGTGGCCTTCTGGGTCCACAACAAGAACCAGAACGCCTCGCTGTCCGTGGAGCATGAGGGCCGGGCCATCCAGGTGCAGGTCAGCCTGCAGGGCAACGAGGCCCATGTGCGCTTTGGCGCCAGCGAAGCCCAGGCGCGTGACTGGCTGGGCAATGGTGCCGACCAGCTGCGCGAGCTGCTGCAGGCCCAGGGCCTGCAACTGGCCGGCGTCAGCGTGGATGCGGGCGGCCAGTCCGGCAGCGGCGATTCGGCAAGACAGGGGGCGGACGCCCAGGCGCGCCAGGGCCGCGTGAGCGCCATGGTCGATGCCGCCGGCGTCACGGGCGGCAATGGTGCCGCACAGGCCGGCGGTGGCCGTGCGGCAGCGGGCGGGGTGGATCTGTTCGTCTGATTCTTCCTGCGCTTCTTGCGGGGCGGCGCATGCGCCGTTTCAGGGTTTTCACAACAGGCCGGGTGGCGACAAGCTGCCCGGCCTGTGGCGTTTGAGGGCCATCAAGCCAGCGAGAAACCGGGGTTTCATGCGCTTATTCAGGCCATGGTCCGGGGTCCAATCGCCGAATAATTCCTGCCATGGGCCTGCTGCGTCATGGCGCCGCGCATGAAGCGCGTGCGCGTGGCGGTCCCGCTCACCCAGAGGAATTCCAGTGTCTGCCACACCCAATGCCGCCAACAATGCAGCTCCCGCCCCGGCCAAGGGCAAGAAGCTGATCGTGCTGATCGTCATCATTGCCGTCCTGGCCATAGGCGCAGCCGCTGCCTTCATCCTGCTGTCCAAGCGCCACAGCAGCGGCGATGAGGAAGAGGGCAGCGCCAGCAAGGCGGCCGTGACCGTGCCCACCTTCCTGCCGCTGGACAACCTGGTGGTCAATCTGTCCGATACGGGCGGCGACCGCTTCGTGCAGATCGGCATCACGCTGGAGCTGGCCGACGAGAAGACCGCCACCACGGTCAAGCAATACCTGCCCAGCATCCGCAACGGCATCCTGATGCTGGTGTCCCAGCGCACGGCCGAGGAGCTGCTGGAGCGCGAAGGCAAGGAGCGCCTGGCAGCCGACGTGCTCAACGAAGTCTCGGCCCCGCTGGGCTACGGCAACCAGGCCAAGGCCAAGAAGCGCAGCCGCGACGAGGATGCCGAGGACGAAGACGGCGAGCGCCGCCGCTCCTCCGCTGGCAAGAACCCGGTGCGCCGCGTGCTCTTCTCCAGCTTCATCATCCAGTAACCGGGGAGGCCAGGCGCCATGAGCGATTCGTTTCTCTCCCAGGAAGAAGTCGATGCCCTTTTGGAGGGTGTGACCGGCGAGAGCCAGAAATCCACGACCGAGGAGGTCGAGGCGGGCATCATCCGCCAGTACGACATCTCCAGCCAGGAGCGCATCGTGCGCGGGCGCATGCCGACGATGGAAATCGTCAACGAGCGCTTTGCCCGCAACTTCCGCATCGGCCTGTTCAACTTCATCCGCCGCAGCCCCGAAGTGTCTGTGGGCACGGTGTCGGTGCAGCGCTACAGCGCCTTCCTGCGCGAGCTGGTGGTGCCCACCAACTTCAACATCGTCGCCATCCGTCCGCTGCGCGGCAGCGGCCTGGTGGTCTGCGACCCTTCGCTGGTGTTCGGTGTCATCGATACGTTGTACGGCGGCACGGGCCGGCTGCAGACGCGTATCGAAGGACGTGACTTCTCGCACACCGAGCAGCGCGTGATCAACCGCCTGGTCAACGTGATCTGCGAGGAATACAAGAAGGCCTGGCACGGCATCTATCCGCTGGAGCTGGGCTACCAGCGTTCGGAGATGCAGCCGCAGTTCGCCAACATCGCCACGCCCAGCGAAATCGTCGTGTCCACGGCCTTTCAGCTGGAGATCGGCGACATCTCGGGCTCCATCCACATCTGCATGCCCTATGCAACGCTGGAGCCCATCCGTGATGTGCTGTATTCCTCGACACAGGGCGACTCCATCGAAGTGGACCGCCGCTGGGTCAAGGTGCTCAAGCGCGAGATCCAGGCCGCCGAGGTGACCCTGGTGGCCGAACTGGCACGTGCCGACGCCACGGTGGAGCAGCTGCTGGCCATGCGCCCCGGCGATTTCATCGAACTCGACCGCGAGCCGCTGATCCGCGCCTCCATTGGCGGCGTTCCGATTTTCGAGTGCCAGTACGGCACTCACAACGACAAGTACGCAATCCGCGTCGAGAACTGCCTGCGTGGCGCCGACGCTGGCTGGATGGGAGAAAACAATGGCAACTGAAGATACGCAAAAGCCCGCTGGCGATGATCCGTTCTCGGGCTGGGCAGAGGCATTGGACGAGCAGCGCGAGCGCGACGCCAAGCTGGAAGAGGAGCAGGGCGGCCCGCTGACGGGCGAGCCCGTGCGTCCCTACGCCGGTGGCGGCGATGTGCCGGTCAACGACATCAACATGGTGCTGGACATTCCGGTGCAGCTGTCGGTGGAGCTGGGCCGCACCAAGGTGCCGATCAAGTACATCCTGCAACTGGCCCAGGGCTCGGTGGTCGAACTCGACGCACTGGCCGGCGAGCCCATGGACGTGCTGGTCAATGGCTACCTGATCGCCCAGGGCGAGGTGGTGGTGGTCAACGACAAGTTCGGTATCCGCCTGACCGACGTGGTCACGCCGTCCGAGCGCCTGCGCCGGGTCAGCCGTGGCTGAGAGCGCCGGCATGGGCCCGCTGTGGCCGACCCTGCTCACGGTGGTGGCCCTGGTCACGGCCATGGCCGCTCTGCCCTGGCTGCTGCGCCGCTTCCAGCAGCGCACGGCTGCGCTGCGCGGTGCCGCCGGCCTGCAGTCGCGGGTGCTGGGCGCCGTGGGCGTGGGCCCGCAGCAGCGGGTGGTGACGGTGGAAGTGGGCGAGGGCGCGCAGACCGTGCGTCTGGTGCTGGGCGTCACGGCGCAAAGCATCCAGTGCCTGCATGTGCTGCAGGCTCCGGCCCCTGCTGATTTTTCGGCTGCGATGGCGCAAGCGCGCAGCCTGCCTGCGGACGGTGCGAATGTCTGAATATTCCTGCAAGCGCCCGGCGCGCACGCTGAGCCAGGCCGCTGGCGCCGCAGCGCTGGCGCTGTGCTGCGCCACGCCCCTGGCTTCCTGGGCACAGGGCGCGCCCGCCAGCCTTCCGCTGGTCATCGGCCAGGGCAGTGGTGGCACCAGCTTTTCGGTGCCCATCCAGACCCTGCTGTTCTTCACGGCGCTGTCCTTCCTGCCGGCCATCCTCTTGATGATGACGGGCTTCACCCGCATCGTCATCGTGCTGTCGCTGATGCGCCAGGCGCTGGGCACGCAGTCGGCGCCGCCCAACCAGGTGATCATCGGCCTGTCGCTGTTCCTGACGCTGTTCGTCATGGGCCCCACCCTGGACCGCGTGTACCAGGAGGCCTACGTGCCCTACACCACGAATGCTGTGACCTTCGAGCAGGCCATTGAGAAGGCCGAGGCGCCCATGCGCGACTTCATGCTCAAGCAGACGCGCCAGTCGGACTTTGCGCTGTTCGCGCGGCTGGCCAAGCTCGATGCAGGCGTCACCAGCGAGACCGCACCGCTGCGCGTGCTGGTGCCCGCCTTCGTGACCAGCGAGCTGAAGACCGCGTTCCAGATCGGCTTCATGATCTTCATTCCCTTCCTGGTCATCGACATGGTCGTGTCCTCGATCCTGATGTCCCTGGGCATGATGATGCTGTCGCCCGTGCTGGTGGCCCTGCCGTTCAAGCTCATGCTCTTCGTGCTGGCCGATGGCTGGAACCTGCTCATAGGCTCGCTGGCGGCCAGCTTCGCCGTCTAGCCCCGCTCTTTTTTGGAAATCCTTCCATGACCTCCCAATACGTGCTCACCTTCGGCCGCGAGGCACTGACCTTGTTGCTCATGATCTCCATGCCCGTGCTGGGCGTGGTGCTGGCCGTGGGCCTGGCCGTCAGCGTCTTCCAGGCGGTGACCCAGGTGCATGAGGCCACGCTGGCCTTCGTGCCCAAGCTCATCTCCGCCGTGCTGGTGTTTGCCATAGCGGGCCCGTGGATGCTGAGCACGCTGGTGGACTTCATCCGCCGCACCATCGAGACCATTCCGCAGGCGGTGGGCTGAGCCCTGCGCCGCGCACTGGAAACGCCACTGTGATCACCTTCAGCGAAGCCCAACTGGTGGCGTGGCTGTCGCCCGTTCTCTGGCCGTTTCTGCGCGTGCTGGCCATGTTCTCCGTGGCCCCCGTGTTCTCGCAGCGCGTCATTCCCATGCGGCTGAAGATCGGCCTGGCCTTTCTGGTCGCGGTGTGCGCGCAGCCCGTGCTGGGCGACCAGCCCGTGATCGGCATCAACTCGCCGCAGGCGCTGGGCACGCTGATTCAACAGGTCGGCGTGGGGCTGGCCGTGGGCTTTGCCGTGCGCCTGGTGTTTGCCGCCGTGGAGGTGGCGGGCGAGGTGGTCGGCCTGCAGATGGGCCTGAACTTCGCCAGCTTCTTCGATCCGACCACGAATGCCCAGCTCAGCGCGGTGGCGCGCTTCATGGTCCAGATTTCCACGCTGCTGTTCATCGTCATCAACGGGCACCTGCTGGTGCTGATGGCCGTGCTCAAGAGTTACGAGGCGTTTCCTGTGGACGGCAGCTTCCTGCAGGCCATCAACCAGATGCGGCTGCACGAGATGGGGGCGGCGGTCTTCGCCAGTGCCTTCTGGATCGCCCTGCCCATGGTCGCCATGCTGCTGTTCGTGAACCTGGTGCTGGGCATCATTTCGCGCGTGGCACCGCAGATGAACATCTATGCCGTGGGTTTTCCGGTCACGCTCACCGTGGGCCTGACGGGATTGATGGCCACGCTGCCGCTGCTCGAGCAGCCCCTGGTCGCCTTGCTGCAGCGCGGCATTGCGGTATTTGGCACTTCAATGTAAGCAGTTGTGAAAAACAACAGATTTACAGGCCTGTCGGCCGCAAAAGCCTCAGATCAGCTGGTTGTGGATGGCGTAGGCCGTGAGTTCGGCATTGCTGCTCATCTGCAGTTTTTCCAGCACGCGCGCCCGGTAGACGCTGACGGTCTTGGGGCTGAGCATCAGCTCGGTGGCGATGTCGGTCAGCCGCTGCCCGGCCGCGATCTTGATCAGGGTCTGCAGCTCGCGCTCGGACAGGCTTTCATGGGGCACCTGGGGGGCGGGCTGGGCCAGGCTGTCGGCCAGCATCTGGGCCACTTCGGACGTCAGGTACTTGCGCCCCGTGGCCACGGTACGCACCGCCTCGATCAGCAGCACCGGGTCGCCTGCCTTGTTGGCGTAGCCCTGCGCGCCCGCCTTCAGGCAGCGCAGCGCGTACTGATCCTCGGGGTACATGGAGACCATGAGCACCTTGATCAGCGGATGGGTTTCGCGCACGCTGGCCAGGGCTTCCAGGCCACTGCGGCCGGGCATGTTGATGTCCAGCAGCAGCACGTCGCAGGTGGCGGTGCGCAGCTGTTCGCGCAGCTCGGCATAGCTGCCTGCTTCGGCGGTGACGCTGATGTCCACTGCCTCGGCCAGGGTGTCACGGATGCCCCGGCGCAGCACCGCATGGTCGTCGCACAGCACCACGTGGATCAAAGTCGGCCTCCTGGAAAAAGGGTCACGCCGCCATGGCGTTCAGCATTCATTGCCCGGGATATTAGGGCAAGTGCCGCCATCGTCCAGCGGAATGGAGACGATGACCGAGGTTCCTCGCCCGGCTTGACTGCTGACATCCAGCCAGCCCTGAACGGTGCGCGCACGCTCGCCCAGACCGCGCAAACCGAAGGATTCGGGCTTGTCGCGCGCGCCTTCGGCCAGGCCCACGCCGTCGTCCGTCACCTCCAGCGTGAGAAAGCCTTCGCGGTCCGAGAGATCGATGTCCACATGGCGTGCCTGGGCATATTTGCCGACGTTGGTCAGCGCCTCCTGGGCCGTGCGGTAGGCCACGACCTGGATGTCGGGCGCGATGTCCATGCTCTCGCGGCTGCTGCGCACCCGGGTGGGCACGCCCGTGCGGCGCTCGAAATTCTCGGCCAGCCACTGCACGGCGGCCACCAGTCCCTGGTCCAGCACGGGCGGGCGCAGGTTCATCATGATGCGCTGGCTTGCACCCAGCGCATGCTCCAGCATTTCCAGCGCGGCCAGCGCATGCTCGCGCAGCCCGCCCTCGGGCGCATTGCGCGCAATCCAGGCCACATCGAACTTCACCGAGGTCAGCGAGCCGCCGATGTCATCGTGGATCTCGCGGGCAATGCTGGCGCGCTCGCGCTCGGTGGAGGTCTGCAGGTGCTCGGTCAGATCGGCCAGGCGACGCTCGGACGCCGCCAGCTCGGCCGCCGCGCGGCGGCGCGCCAGGCGGGCCTCGTGCACTTCCAGCGCATGCGAGACCACATGGGGCAGGCGCGTGATGTGGTCCTTGAGCAGGTAGTCGCTGATGCCCTCGCGCATCACGTCCACGGCGGCCGACTCGCCGATGGCGCCCGACAGCAGCACAAAGGGCGGATGCCCGGGCTGGCGGCGCACCAGCTCCCAGGCGTCCAGCGCCGTGAAGCCGGGCAGGTGGTAGTCGGCCAGGATGAGGTCGAATGCCTGGTTCTGCAGCGCGGCTGCGGCATCATCGAGCAGGTCGACCGCGACAATCTCGCAGACCAGTCCGCCGCGCAGCAGGCTCAGCCGCGCCAGCGCCTGGTCGGCCGCCGAATCCTCGATGTGCAGTATGCGCAAGGGCTTGTGCGGTGGTCTGGCATCCCCGAGGGCGCTATCATGAGATACATTTTGGAACATAAATGCAAGTGGTCGTGTATATCAAGGGATGCGCTGCATTCCTGGGGACGATTGACAAGGGCTGGCCATGCTGCAGAGCATGGCGAACATTGGGCTGAAACGCTGGTGGTGGAGTAACAATGCAGTCAATGCACAAGCCTTCGGGCGAGCCTGCCGTCCCCATGCCCGTCATGGTGGCCGCAGACCTGCAGGATGCCTTGCTGGTGGCGATGCGCGATCTGCAGCGCCTGGAAGGCCTTCTCAATCATGCAACGCAGAACCTGCTGGACCGTTTCGACGAGACCCACGGCCAGCTGGCCGGTGAGGCGCTAGGCGCCTTGCCCGAGCTGGACGCCGCGCGGTCCACGCTTCGGTTGGCGGTGACCGAGTTGCAGTTTCACGACATGTCCTCCCAGTTGATCGCCCATATTACGAAGATTTTGCAAGGCTGCGCGTTCCAGTTGGCCGCAGCCACCATGGGCGTGGACGAGGGGGAGGACGATTCCCTGGGCCTGCCGGCGATACCCGACCGGCCCAATCCCGTCACGCAAAGCGAGATGGATGCTGGCTCGGTCGAGCTGTTCTGACCACTGACCATGCACTCTTCTACCTTTTATTGCCCGTCTGTTGGAGCTATACATGCGATCGATTCTGGCTGTTGATGATTCCCCCTCGATGCGAAAGATGGTGGCGTTCACCCTCGCAGGGGCGGGATTTCGCGTTGTGGAGGCGGTTGACGGCGTGGATGCGCTCGAGAAGGCACAGCTCGAACAAGTCGACCTGGTGCTGGCCGACCAGAACATGCCGCGTCTGGATGGCATCGGTCTGACCCGCAAGCTGCGCGAAGACCCCAAGTTCCAGAACACGCCGATTCTCATTCTCACCACCGAATCCAGCGATCAGATGAAGCAGGCCGGACGCGCCGCGGGCGCCACGGGCTGGCTGGTCAAGCCCTTCGATCCAAACCGTTTGATCGAAGTCATTCAGAAAGTAATGCGTTGAGCCGATAAGTACGGGCAACAGGAAACAGCAGGACCAAAGATGGCGGATCTACACCAGGATGGGGCAGGAGCGGGCGCAGACTTCGACCTGAGCCAGTTCTATCAAATCTTCTTCGAAGAAGCGGCCGAGAACCTCGACCAGATGGAGCAGATGCTGCTGAATCTGGATCTGTCAGCGGCCAATGACGAGGAACTCAACGGCATCTTCCGATGCGCGCACTCGATCAAGGGCGGGGCGGCCACCTTCGGCTTTGCCGACGTGACCGAGCTGACGCACCGCATGGAGTCGCTGCTGGACCGGCTGCGCCGGCACGAGATCACACCGATTCCGGAGATGGTCGATGTGTTGCTGGAGTCGGCTGATGCCAGCCGCAGCCTGCTGGCACGCCACCAGGCCGGCAACGAGGGCGAGGCCCTGTCCACCACGGATCTGGTGGCACGCATCGAGACGCTGGCGGAAGGCCGCAGCGCCGTACCTGCAGCGGCAGCGCCGGCTCCCGCACCGACCCCAGCTCCAGCCCCTGTGGCTGCGCCGGCGCAGGCTCCGGCCCCGGTTGCTGCAGCACCTGTCTCGGGCGGCGCCGTCGGCACGGCACCCAGCAGCGGCGGACGTTCGCTGCATATCCTGATCGGTCCGCTGGAGCGCCTGGAGATGGCCGAGGCCATCAAGGAGCTGTTCCGCGACATTCCCGGTCTGGGACGCATCGAGGACCTGGCCTGCGATCAGCCGCAAAGCCGCCTCTTTGACGTGCAGACCTCGTCCACCGACGACGACCTGCTCGATCTGTTCGCCTTCCACGTGGCCAAGGAGCAGGTCCGCATCACGGCGGCCGGAGCCCCTGCCGAGGCAGCACCCGCAGCGGCGGCGGCGCAAGCCCCGGCCGCTGAAGAGCATGCGCACGACCCCGATGCCGCCCTGGCCTCGGCCGCCATTCCGCCTGCCGATGAGGCCTATGGCTTCTTCAACGGCGCACCCGGCATGCCCCAGGCCGATGGCGCGCTGGCCATCCAGCCGGCCGGCGCCGTGGCCAAGCCCGCCGCCAAGACGGCGGCCCAGACGCAGCAGGCGCAGATGGAGTCCACCAGCATCCGCGTGTCGGTGTCCAAGGTCGACCAGCTCATCAACCTGGTGGGCGAGCTGGTCATCACCCAGGCCATGCTGGCGCAAAACAGCCATGGACTGGACGCATCGGCCTACCAGCAACTGCTGGCAGGCCTGGCCGACCTGGATCGCAATACGCGCGATCTGCAGGAGTCGGTGATGTCCATCCGCATGATTCCCATGTCCACCGTGTTCAGCCGTTTCCCGCGCATGCTGCGCGACCTGGCCGGCAAGCTGGGCAAGAAGATCGACCTGATCACGCTGGGCGAGGCCACGGAGCTGGACAAGGGACTGGTCGAAAAGATCACCGACCCGCTGACCCATCTGGTGCGCAACAGCGTGGACCACGGCATCGAAATGCCCGAGGACCGCCTGGCTGCCGGCAAGTCCGAGCACGGCACGCTGACGCTGGCAGCCTCCCATCAGGGCGGCTCCATCGTCATCGAGGTGCGCGACGACGGGCGCGGCATGAACCGCGAGCGGATTCTGCAGAAGGCCCGCGAGCGCGGCATGGATGTCTCGGACAACATGCCCGATCAGGAGGTCTGGCAACTGATCTTCGCGCCGGGCTTCTCCACGGCCGACGTGGTCACCGACGTGTCCGGGCGCGGCGTGGGCATGGACGTGGTCAAGCGCAATATCGCGGCGCTGGGCGGCTCGGTCGAGATCGAGTCCACCCAGGGCAAGGGCATGCGCGTGGCCGTTCGTCTGCCGCTGACCCTGGCCATCATGGATGGCATGTCGGTCGGCGTCAGCGACGAGGTCTACATCCTGCCGCTGTCCTCGGTGGTCGAGTCCTTCCTGGTCAAGGCCGAAGACGTGAACACCGTGGCCAACGGCACGCAGCTGGTCAAGGTGCGCGACGAGTACATGCCCGTGTTCGCGCTGGAAAAGACCTTCCGCGTGCCGCGCAGCGACACCAGCCAGTCCAGCAACATCATGGTGGTGGTCGAGTCCGACGGCAGCCGCGTGGCCCTGCTGGTCGACGAGCTGCTGGGCCAGCACCAGGTGGTGGTCAAGAACCTTGAATCGAACTACCGCAAGGTGCCCAACGTTTCGGGCGCCACCATCCTGGGCGATGGCACGGTGGCGCTGATTCTGGACACCGGCGCGCTGGTGCGTCGTGCACGCCACTGAACGGGACAGGGATACCTGACCACAATCGACGGCGCCGCAGGCAGTGCCTGCGCGCCGCCAAGAAACCATGGCCTGCGCCACCACGGCGCGGGTCCGACAGTTGAGGAGCTGAGCAATGAGCGTGATCGCTAAGACCGCAGAAGGCGTCGCCACCGGCGCGCGCGAGTACCTGACCTTCCGCCTGGACCAGGAGGAATACGGCATCGACATCCTGAAGGTGCAGGAAATCCGCGGCTACGAGCCGCCGACCCGCATCGCCAATGCGCCGGAATTCATCAAGGGCGTGGTCAATCTGCGCGGCACCATCGTGCCCATCGTGGACATGCGGCTGAAGTTCAACTGCTCCCAGGTGGAATACAACAGCTTCACCGTCGTCATCATCCTGAACCTGCGCAACCGCGTGGTGGGCATCGTGGTGGACTCGGTCAGCGACGTGATGGAACTGGCTCCCGAAGCCGTGCGCCCCGCGCCGGACATCGAAAGCGCCATCGACAGCGGCTGCATTCTGGGCCTGGGTTCCGTGGGCGAGCGCATGCTCATCCTGCTGGACATCGAAAAGCTCATGAACAACGTGGACATGGGCCTGGTCGCCTCGGTCGACTGAGACCCGTTCTTGCACTGAGCGCCCTCATGCGATCCGGCTCATCCAATGCGGCACTGGCCGCACGTCCCGTCGCCGACGACGGGGATGCCAACGGGCCCCTGGCCCAGGGGCGCGAATTCGAATGGTCGTCGCGGGACTTTGCCCGCGTACAGGCGCTGATCTACCAGCGGGCCGGCATCAGCCTGCACGATGGCAAGCACGCCATGGTCTACAGCCGCCTGTCGCGGCGCCTGCGCGAGACGGGCTACGACAGCTTCTCCACCTACCTGGACTGGCTGGAGTCGCAGTCCGACGGCGTGGAGTGGCAGGAGTTCGTGAACGCGCTGACCACCAATCTCACGGCGTTCTTTCGCGAGCAGCACCATTTCGAGATCTTTGCCCAGCATCTGCGCAGCAAGCCGGCCGGCACGGCCTGGAAGGTCTGGTGCAATGCTGCCTCGACCGGGGAAGAGCCTTACTCCATCGTCATGACGGCTCTGGAAGCGCTGGGTGCCACGCCCAGCTTTCAGCTGCAGGCCAGCGACATCGACTCGCGCGTGCTGGACACGGCATCGGCCGGCGTCTACCGCGCCGAAAGCATCAAGGGCATGAGCGCCGAGCGCCTGCACCGCTTTTTCCTGCGGGGCAAGGCCGGCAACGCGGGCCTGGTGCGCGTCAAGCCCGAACTGCGCCGCCTGGTGGAGTTTCTCAACGTCAACCTGATCCGTGACGACTGGCCGTTCCGCGACCCCTTCGACGTGGTCTTCTGCCGCAACGTGATGATCTACTTCGACGCGGCCACGCAGCGCCGCGTGCTGGAGCGCATCCACCGCGTGATGAAGCCCGGTGGCCTGTTGTTCGTCGGGCATGCCGAGAACTTCAGTGAATCGCGCGATCTGTTCACGCTCAAGGGGAAGACCGTCTATGAGCGCCGCTGACGCAGGTCCTGCCGCACGCCAGGGGGTGCTCCCATGATCGGAGACCGCCCTGCCTTCGCACCGCCACCGGCGCCCTCGGAGCGTCGCCGCATGCCGCGCATCAACAGCTATACCGCTGCAGACTATCCGGCACCGGGCGATCCGGTGCCGCGTTCCTCGCTGGAGCAGCTCAAGCGCCAGCAGCGCTACCCTGGCGAGGCTTCGTTCTTCTATTACGACCCGCATTTCCAGCACAACGCCGTCAAGGTGCTGCCCGGCGAATACTTCGTCTCCAACGAGGACGTGATCCTGGTCACCGTGCTGGGCTCTTGCATCTCGGCCTGCATCTGGGACCGCACCATGCGCGTGGGCGGCATGAACCATTTCATGCTGCCCGACGGCGACTCTGCCGATGCATCGGGCCGCTACGGCTCGTACGCCATGGAGTTGCTGATCAACGAAATGCTCAAGCTCGGTGCCCGGCGCGAGTCGCTGCAGGCCAAGATCTTCGGCGGCGGGCAGGTGATGCACAACTTCACCACCATGAACGTGGGCGAACGCAATACCGCCTTCGTCACGCAGTACCTGCAGACCGAACGCATCCCCATCGTCTCGGAGGATGTGCTGGATATCTACCCTCGCAAGGTGGTGTTCTTCCCCGCCAGCGGCAAGGCCATGGTCAAGCGCCTGGCACATGCCCATCCGGAGGAGCTGGTACAGCAGGAATTCACACGGGGCAATGCAGCCGTCGTGGCACGCAATACGGCAGGCGGCTCGGTCGACCTGTTTTGAGGAAGGTTCAAAGGAATGGACAGGAAAATCAGGGTGATCGTGGTGGACGACTCTGCGCTGGTGCGCAGTCTGCTGTCCGAGATCATCAATCGCCAGCACGACATGGAATGCATCGGCTCGGCCAATGACCCACTGATCGCACGCGAAATGATCCGCGAGATGAATCCCGACGTGATCACGCTCGATGTGGAAATGCCGCGCATGGATGGCATCGACTTCCTGGGCCGGCTCATGCGCCTGCGTCCCATGCCGGTGGTCATGATCTCCACGCTGACCGAACGCGGCGCCGAGGTCACCATGCGTGCACTGGAGCTGGGTGCCATCGACTTCGTGGCCAAGCCGCGCGTGGGTGTCTCCAACGGCCTGCAGGAACTGGCCGCGCAGATCGTGGACAAGATCCGCGTTGCTGCCGTGGCCCAGGTACGGCGTCTGCCGGTCGCTCCCCGCAGTGCAGCCTCTGCCGCAGGCAGCGCGGCAGCGCCGGTCGCTTCCTCTGCAGGTTCGGCCGTGCCGCGCCAGGCTGCACCGACGTCGCTGCTGGGGCGGCTTTCCACGGAGAAGCTGGTTGCCATCGGCGCCTCCACGGGCGGCACCGAGGCCATCCGCGAAGTGCTCACCCATCTGCCGGCCGACTGCCCGGCCATCGTCATCACCCAGCACATGCCGCCGGGCTTCACCACCAGCTTCGCGGCCCGGCTCAACAGCCTGTGCCAGATGACCGTGAAGGAAGCGCAGCACGGCGAGCGTCTGCTGCCCGGTCATGCCTATATCGCCCCGGGTGGCAAGCATTTCTCCGTGCAGCGCAGCGGCGCCAACTATGTCGCCGTGGTCGATGACAGCCCGCCGGTGAATCGCCACAAGCCTTCGGTCGAAGTGCTGTTCAAGTCGGTGGCCGCCTGCGCGGGCCGCAACGCCTACGGCATCATGCTCACCGGCATGGGCGCCGATGGTGCGGTCGCCATGCGCGAAATGCGCGATGCAGGCAGCTACAACCTCGTGCAGGACGAGGCCAGCTGCATCGTCTTCGGCATGCCGCGCGAGGCCATCGCCCACGGCGCTGCCGACGAAGTGCTGCCCCTCAACCAGATCGCCGCCGCCTTGCTGGGCAAGCTGCGCATAGGTTCGGACCAGGTGCACCACCGCATCTGAGCGCAACGGCCCGCTCTGGCGGCCTCCATGAAAAAAAAGAGCGCATGGCGCTCTTTTTTTTTGTCAGTTCGACACGGTGCTTACTCGGACAAGGCGCTCCAGCGCTCCAGTGCCTCCATCAGCTGCTCATCGATCTCGCCATCGCGCTGGTGCAACTGAACGGCGCGGGAGTTGTCGTTGGCATACAGCGAGCCGTCGGCCAGGGACTCGCGAATGGATTTCTGCTCCGCCTCCAGAGATGCAATGGTCTCGGGCAACTGATCGAGCTCGCGCTGCTCCTTGTAGCTGAGCTTGCGCTTGGGCTTGCTGTCGCTGCGCACCGCCGTCGGCTTGGCCTCTTCCTTGGCAGGCTTGGGCTGTGCAGCCTCGGCCAGATCCTGGCTGCGGCGCGACTGGTCCAGCCAGTCCTGAACGCCGCCTTCGTATTCGCGCCACTTGCCCGGCCCTTCCCAGGCAATGGTGCTGGTGACCACGTTGTCCAGGAAACTGCGGTCATGGCTGACCAGGAACACCGTGCCGTCGTAGTTCTGCAGCAGGTCTTCCAGCATCTCCAGCGTCTCGATATCGAGGTCGTTGGTCGGCTCGTCCAGAACCAGCACATTCGCGGGGCGGGCAAACAGGCGCGCCAGCAGCAGGCGGTTGCGCTCGCCGCCGGACAGTGAACGCACAGGAGAGTGAGCGCGTGCCGGAGAGAACAGGAAGTCCGACAGATAGCTCTTCACGTGCTTTTTCTGGTTGCCGATCTCTATCCACTCGCTGCCAGGGCTGATGAAGTCCTCCAGCGTGGCATCCATATTGATCTGGTGCCGCATCTGGTCGAAGTAAGCCACCTGCAGATTCGCACCCAGCCGCACGTTGCCGCTGTCAGGCGCCAGTTCGCCCAGAATCATCTTGAGCAGCGTCGTCTTGCCGGCACCGTTGGGCCCGATCAGTCCGACCTTGTCACCGCGCAGGATGGTGGCGCTGAAATGCGAGACGATCTGCTTGTCGCCAAAGGACTTGGCCACATCGGTCAGCTCGGCCACGATCTTGCCCTGGTAGCCATCGCCCCGGCCCGAGGCAATGTCCATCTTCACCCCGCCCAGCACATCACGGCGGGCAGCGCGGTTGGCCCGCAACTGCTCCAATCGGCCAATGCGGCTCTGGCTGCGCGTGCGGCGCGCCTCCACGCCCTTGCGGATCCACACCTCCTCCTGGGCCAGCAGCTTGTCGGCCTTGGCGTTGATCACGGCTTCCTGGGCCAGCTGATCTTCCTTGGTTTGCTGGTACTGAACGAAATTGCCGGGATAGGAGCGCAGCGTTCCACGATCCAGCTCAACGATGCGCGTGGAGACGCGGTCCAGGAAGGAGCGGTCGTGGGTAATGGTCACCACGCTGCCCTTGAAGTTCAGCAGCAGCTCCTCCAGCCACTCGATGGCATCCAGGTCCAGGTGGTTGGTAGGCTCGTCCAGCAGCAGCACGTCAGGACGGGCCACCAGCGCCTGGGAAAGCGCAACGCGCTTCTTCATCCCCCCGGACAACGTGCCCACCAGGGCGTCGGGATCCAGGTGCAGCCGCTGCAGCGTCTCTTCCACGCGCTGCTCCCAATTCCAGGCGTCATAGGCCTCGATCTGGGACTGCAGCGCATCGAGATCCTCGCCCTCGCCACCCGCCAGATAGCGCTCGCGCACGGCGATCACCTCGGCAATGCCGGCGGACGCCGACTCGAAGATCGTCTGCTCGGGCACAAGCACCGGCTCCTGCGCCACATAAGTAATGCGGATACCGGATTGCGTCTGGACCTGGCCGTCATCGGCCTTGGCCAGTCCGCCAAGAATCTTCAACAAAGAGGACTTCCCTGCGCCGTTTCGACCGATCAGGCCCACACGTTCGCCGCTCTCCAGGGAAAACTGGGCGTGGTCGAGAAGCGCCACATGCCCGAACGCCAGTTGGGCGTCTATCAAAGTAATCAATGCCATCGTGCGCGCATTATCTATGCGGGCCCGATTCCTGGTGCAGGCAGCAAGGCCTCCCCGCCCGGAGCCTGCCCGCAGGGCAGGCTCCGGGCCGGTTTCAGAGGGCGGGGCGCTGGCTTCTTCACGGGTCTGCAAGGAAGTTCACGAATTTCACGCCATCGGTAAAAACCCATGCTATAGTTCGATCCCTCGTCGCCACACTGCCTTGCAGACAGCGATGAGTCAGAAAAGTCTTGTAGACAGCACG
>NZ_JADDRN010000020.1:0-129447 GCF_017355445.1 Delftia sp. SD018 | reverse complement strand
AAGATGAAGGGGGGGTGGGGGCGGATGCGGTCATGGCGGCCTCGTCATTTGAGCCGGCGCAGCGCGGGGGCTGCGGCTTGGGGTGTTGCGGCCTTGGCAGTCGGTGCTGACTGTGCAGGCGCTGCAGAGGAGGCCGAAGTGGCTGATGGGGCCGATGGGGCCTCCATCAATTCGCGCAGCCGGGACCGTGCGCGCGACAGGCGCGACATCACGGTGCCCAGGGGCAGATGCAGCACGCGCGCCGTGTCGGCGTAGCTCATGTCCTCCACGCTGACCAGCAGCAGCACGGCCCGCTGCTCGGCGGGCAGGCGCTGCAGGCAGCGCTCCAGGTCCAGGGCCGCGTCGCTGTTGTCCTCGGGCGCGGCCAGGGTCTCGGACAGGCTGTCTATGTCCAGCCACTGCCCGCGCGCGGCAGAGCGCCGCTGGTTCAGGTAGAGGTTGTGCATCAGCGTGAACAGCCAGGCGCGCAGATCGCCGTCGGGGCGCCACAGCAGCCATTTGCGGCAGGCACGCTCCAGCGTGTCCTGCACCAGGTCGTCGGCGGCCCAGGCATCGCCTGCCAGCAGCCGCGCGTAGCGGCGCAGGCCGGGCAGGTGCTCCAGGATCTGGCTGCGGTCCATGGGCAGGTCCGAAGGCGGATGCGGCTGGAATCAGGGGCGTGCGGTATGCCAGACGCCCATGACGCCGTCGCCCGTGGTGTCACCGGCCTTGCCGTCCTTTACCCAGTAGTACAGCGGCTTGCCCTTGTAGGCGATCTGGCTGCTGCCATCGTCGCGCTGGATCACGCTGTAGTTGCCGCCGGACGGCGCCTGCTTGCCCATCAGCGGCGGCCAGTTGGTCGCGCAGGGGCCGTTGCAGACGGACTTGCCGCTGCCGGCCGTGTCCTTGTCGAAGGTGTAGAGCGTCATGCCGTTGGCGCCGACCAGCATGCCGTTTTGCACGCTGACCGCGCTGGGCGGGGTCTGGCCAGAGGCGTTGGCCGCAGGCGCGGAATAGCAGCCTGCCAGGGTCAATGTCAGGGCTGCCGTGAAGGCACAGGTACCAAGTTTCATGCTGAGCTTCTTCATCGCTGTCTCCGGTGCTTGCCGGCGCGCGAAATTGCGGCCGGACACTGCAATGAACACTGGGCCGTGCCGGTTTATTCCGCAGCAGTGCAAAAAAAGCTGCGGATGCCCGTCAACGGTTGAAGCTCTTCATGGCGCGCTCGACCTCGCGCTTGCCTTCCCGGTCCTTGATCACGTCGCGCTTGTCGTGCTCGGCCTTGCCCTTGGCAAGGGCGATGTCGCACTTGACGAAGCCGTTCTTCCAGTGAAGGTTGATGGGCACCAGGGTGAAGCCCTTTTGCTCGACCTTGCCGATCAGGCGCAGGATGTCGTCCTTCTTGAGCAGCAGCTTCTTGATGCGCGCCGCGTCGGGGTTGACGTGGGTGGAGGCGGTCTTGAGCGGGTTGATCTGGCAGCCGAGCAGGAACAGCTCGCCGTCCTTGACGATGACGTAGCCGTCGGTCAGCTGCACCTTGCCGCTGCGCAGCGCCTTCACTTCCCAGCCGTGCAGCACGATGCCGGCCTCGAAGCGTTCCTCGAAGAAGTAGTTGAACGCGGCTTTTTTGTTGTCGGCGATGCGCGACTGTGTTTCAGGTTTCTTGGCCATGGAGTAATAGATGCGGCGAAAACCTGGAGATGAAAGCTCTCCATACAATACTGGATTGCCGTCTCGCCTCCGTGCGGGATTTTAGTTTCGCCTTGCCGTCATTGTGACAGCCGTATGCGCCATGACCGCGCAGCCGGTGTTTTGCATGCCGTGCAGCCCGCCCCATTCATGAAAAAAGTCAACAAGTCCGTCCTGATCTGGTACAGCCCCCAAGAAATGTTTGCCCTGGTGACGGACGTGGCCCACTATGCCGACTTCCTCCCGTGGTGCGACCAGGCCAGGGTGCTGGAGCAGGACGAGCAGGGCATGACGGCCGAGGTGGGCATTGCATTCGGCGGCATGCGCAAGTCCTTCGTCACGCGCAACACGCACAGCGTGCTCGACGATGGCGGGCGCCAGGTCAGCATCCGCCTGATCAAGGGGCCGTTCTCGCGGCTGGAGGGCAACTGGATGTTCCGCCCCGTGGGCGACGGCTCGCAGCGGGCCTGCCGCGTGGAACTGCAGCTGGACTATGGCTTTGACAACATGGCGCTGGCCGCCGTGGTCGGCCCGGTGTTCGACCGCATCGCGGGCTCCATGGTCGATGCCTTCGTCAAGCGCGCCGAGCAGGTCTATGGCTGAACCCCGGCCGTTTCTGTGCATCACGCTGGCATGCAGCCCGCGTGCCGGTGAAGTCGTTGAGCTGACCCTGCAATTGCCGGCCGGTGCCTCGATTGCCGACGCAGTCGAGGCCGCTGGTGGCTGGCAGGCGCTGGGCTTTGCACAGGAGGGGCCCGCTGGCCTTTGGGGCCGCAGCGCACCATTGACGCAAGGCTTGCGCGACGGCGATCGCGTGGAGCTGTACCGGCCCTTGACCGTGGACCCCAAGGTGGCGCGCCGCGAGCGCTTTGCGCGCCAGGGAGCCCGCGCCACGGGCCTGTTCCAGCGCCAAAGGCCCGGGGCCAAGGCCGGTTACTGACGGAGGGAGGCGCTCAGCGCACCGGGCCGCAGTCCGAGGCGATGGTGGCGTCGGCGCGCTTGAGTTCGCTGTTGCGCGTGGCTTCGTCCATGAAGCCGCGTTCGCCCTGTGCATTGGTGTGTGCCAGCAGGCCGCCCGATGACAGTGCCGTCTTGGCCTGTTTTGCCCGCGCACAGTTTTCCTGGCGATCCTTGGCAATGCGGTCCTTTTCTGCCTTGGCCTTGGCGGCCTCCTGGGCCTCGGCCTTGCGCTTTTGCTCTTCCAGGGCCTTGTCGGTGCCTGCGGGCTTGGCGTCCTTGGCGGCGGCGGCAGGCGCTGCCTGTGCCGTTGCATCTGCAGCGGGCTGCGTGGCCGCATCTGTAGCCGCCGGTGCCGTGGATGGCGCCGCCGCCGCTGCTGGAGCGGTCGCGCTGCCGCCAGGCTGGCGCAGGATGTTCTTGGCCGGAATGTCAGGGGGTGGCGCGCGGTCGCTGAAGACCTTGCGGCCTGTGGCGTCGACCCATTGCCACTGGGCGGCTGCGGACAGCGAACAGGCGGCAAGCGCGGCTAGCAAAACAAGCTTGGTGGCATGCATGGTGATTGGGGTGATCGGGCCGGTTGCAGGTAGCAATAGCAGGAAATGATGGCGGGCAGCGATAGCGGGGAACAATGGCCTACAGCATACATTGTGATCCGGCGCACGGGTACAATCCTTCTTTTGGAGCTCTCACATGCGCCTTCTCGGTAAAGCCCTGACCTTCGACGACGTCCTCCTGGTCCCCGCTTTCTCCCAGGTCCTGCCCAAGGACACCTCGCTCAAGACGCGCTTTTCGCGCAACATCTCCCTGAACATTCCCCTTGTGTCCGCCGCCATGGACACCGTGACCGAAGCGCGTCTGGCCATTGCCATTGCGCAAGAGGGCGGTATCGGCGTCATCCACAAGAACATGACGGCAGAGCAACAGGCTGCCGAAGTGTCCAAGGTCAAGCGCCACGAATCCGGCGTAGTGCACGACCCCGTGGTCATCACCCCCGAGCACACCGTGCTGCAGGTGCTGCAGCTGTCCGAGAACCTCGGCATCTCCGGCTTTCCCGTGTGCGACGGCGGCAAGGTGGTCGGCATCGTCACCAGCCGCGACCTGCGCTTCGAGACCCGCTACGACGTCAAGGTCAGCCAGATCATGACGCCGCGCGAGCGCCTGATCACCGTCAACGAGAAGGACGGCACCACGCCTGTGGAAGCCAAGGCCCTGCTCAACAAGCACAAGCTCGAACGCATCCTGGTCGTGAACGACGCCTTTGAACTCAAGGGCCTGATCACCGTCAAGGACATCACCAAGCAGACGACTTTCCCCAACGCAGCGCGTGACAGCGCAGGCCGCCTGCGCGTGGCCGCCGCCGTGGGCGTGGGCGAGGGCACCGAGCAGCGCGTGGAGCTGCTGGTCAAGGCCGGCGTCGATGCGCTGGTGGTGGACACGGCCCACGGCCACAGCAAGGGCGTGATCGACCGCGTGCGCTGGGTCAAGCAGAACTACCCGCAGGTCGATGTCATCGGCGGCAACATTGCCACCGGCGCCGCTGCGCTGGCATTGGCCGAGGCAGGCGCCGACGCCGTCAAGGTCGGCATCGGCCCTGGCTCCATCTGCACCACGCGCATCGTCGCCGGTGTGGGCGTGCCCCAGATCATGGCCATCGACAGCGTGGCCCAGGCCCTGCAGGGCACGGGCGTGCCGCTGATCGCCGACGGTGGCATCCGCTTCTCGGGCGACATCGCCAAGGCCCTGGCCGCTGGCGCCTCGACCATCATGATGGGCGGCATGTTCGCCGGCACCGAAGAGGCTCCGGGCGAAGTCATCCTGTACCAGGGCCGTTCGTACAAGAGCTATCGCGGCATGGGCTCCATCGGCGCCATGCAGCAGGGCTCGGCCGACCGCTACTTCCAGGAATCGAGCACCGGCAATCCCAACGCCGACAAGCTCGTGCCCGAAGGCATCGAAGGCCGCGTGCCCTACAAGGGCTCCATGGTCTCCATCGTCTACCAGATGGCCGGCGGCGTGCGCGCTGCCATGGGCTACTGCGGCTGCGCCACCATCGAAGAGATGAACAACACGGCCGAGTTCGTGGAGATCACCGCCGCAGGCATCCGTGAATCGCACGTGCATGACGTGCAGATCACCAAGGAAGCGCCCAACTACCGCGCCGACTGATCCAGATCCAGCGCCTTGGCGCGAGATGGAAAAGAGGTCCGGGCAGCCACTGCCCGGGCCTCTTTTTTTCGTGCGCTCACGAAGCTCAGATGGCGAAGCTCAGATGGCGAAGTTGTCCAGCACCGCGCCCGAGCTGGCGCTCGATGCGTTGAACGCGAACTTGGCCTGCACGCCCCGCGTGTAGCGGGGTGCGGGAGCCTTCCATGCCGCGCGGCGCTGGGCGAGCACGTCTTCGGGCACGTTCAGTTGCAGCTGCAATGCGTGCGCGTCGATGGTGATCAAGTCGCCCTCGTGCACCAGCGCGATGGTGCCGCCCACGGCCGCTTCCGGCGCCACGTGGCCGACCACCATGCCCCAGGTGCCGCCGGAGAAGCGGCCATCGGTGATCAGGCCCACGCTCTCGCCCAGACCGGCGCCGATCAGGGCGCCCGTGGGGGCCAGCATTTCCGGCATGCCGGGGCCGCCCTTGGGGCCCAGGTAGCGCAGCACCATCACATCGCCGGCCTGTATCCTGCCGTCGAGGATGGCCGCCAGTGCCGATTGCTCATCGTCGAACACGCGTGCCGGGCCGGTGATGACCGGGTTCTTCAGGCCCGTGATCTTGGCCACCGCACCTTCCGGGCTCAGGTTGCCCTTGAGAATGGCCAGGTGACCCTGCGGATAGAGCGCGTCCGAGAGGGGGCGGATGGCCTGCGGGTTGGGCGGTTCGTCAGGCACGCCGGCCAGGGTCTCGGCGATGGTCTGGCCCGAGATGGTGATGCAGTCGCCGTGCAGCAGGCCCGCATTCAGCAGGATCTTCATGACCTGCGGGATGCCGCCCGCCTGGTGCAGGTCCACCGCCAGGTATCTGCCGCTGGGCTTGAGATCGCACAGCACCGGCACCCGCTGGCGGATGCGCTCGAAGTCGTCGATGGACCAGGGCACGCCGGCCGCATGGGCGATCGCGAGAAAGTGCAGCACGGCATTGGTGGAGCCCCCGGTCGCCATGATCACCGAGACCGCGTTCTCGATGGACTTGCGCGTCACGATGTCGCGCGGCTTGAGGTCCATCTTGATGGCCTCGATCAGCACCCTGGCGGATTCCTTGGCCGAGTTCTCCTTTTCATCATGGGGATTGGCCATGGTGGAGGAGTAGGGCAGGCTCATGCCCAGCGCCTCGAACGCGCTGGACATGGTGTTGGCGGTGTACATGCCGCCGCACGAGCCCGTGCCGGGGATGGCGTGCTGCTCGATGTCCTTGAGCTCCTGGTCGCTGATCTTTCCCGCAGCGTTCTCGCCAACGGCCTCGAACACGCTGACGATGTTCAGGTCCCGGCCTTTCCACCTGCCGGGCAGGATGGTGCCGCCGTAGACATAGATGGCCGGCACATTGGCGCGCAGCATGCCCATCATGCCGCCCGGCATGTTCTTGTCGCAGCCGCCGACCACCAGCACGCCATCCATCCACTGGCCGCCCACGCAGGTCTCTATGCAGTCGGCGATCACCTCGCGGCTGACCAGCGAGTACTTCATGCCTTCCGTGCCCATGGACATGCCGTCCGAGATGGTCGGCGTGCCGAACACCTGCGCATTGCCGCCGGCTTCCTCGATGCCTGCGATGGCCGCGTCCGCCAGCCTTTGCAGGCCGGAGTTGCACGGCGTGATCGTGCTGTGGCCGTTGGCCACGCCGACCATGGGCTTCTTGAAATCCTCTTCCTTGTAGCCCATGCCGTAGAACATGGAGCGGTTGGCTGCGCGCGCCTTGCCTTCGGTGATGTGGGAGCTTCGGCGATTGATCTGGTTCGGCGGGGTCATGGCATGTCTCTCGTTGTGGGGGTTGGATGAGTATGGGCCGACTGATCCATCTGATCCAATCCTATTCGTCGGCATGATTGATATGCTGCACATATGAATGAGCCCCCCATTGATCTGCGCGTCTGGCGGCAATTCCTGGCCGTGGCGGACGAGCTGCACTTCGGCCGCGCCGCATCGCGCCTGCACATGACGCAGCCGCCGCTCACCCAGGCCATCGCCCAGCTGGAGCGCAGCCTGGACGTGGCGCTGTTCGAGCGCTCGAGCCGCCATGTCGCCCTGACGCCCGCCGGCGAGGCGCTTGTGCCGCAGGTGCGTGAGCTTCTGGCGCAGGCGGCAGCGCTGCCCGGGATTGCGCGGGCTGCGGCAGCGGGAGAAGTGGGGCGCGTGCGGCTGGCCTTTGTCTCCACCATCGGCTTCACCCGGCTGCCGCTGTGGGTGCGGGACTTCGTTGCAGGCACGCCCGGTGTGGCGCTGGAGCTGGTCGAGGCCACCAGCGATGTGCAGATGGAAGCCTTCGAGCGCGGGCAGATCGATGCCGGGCTGATGCTGCATGCCCCCGGGCATGCGCCGGCCGGCCTGGAGCGCCTGGCCGTGGGACGGGAAGCCATGGTGCTGGCCCTGCCTCAGCAGCATGCGCTTGCCGGTGCGGACCGGCTGATGCTCGACGAAGTGCTGGAGCAGCCGCTGGTGATCTTTCCGCGCCGCATCATGCCCTCGCTCCATGACGCGGTGACGGATCTGTACCGACGGCACGGACATGTGCCGCGCATCGCGCAGCAGGCAATACAGATGCAGACCATCGTGAACCTGGTCTGGGGCGGCATCGGCCTGGCCTGGGTGCCCGCCAGCGTGATGCAGTTCTGCAGGCCCGGCGTGGTCTACCGCGAGGCGGTTTTCGCCAGCGCCCGACCAGGCAGCAAACCCGTTGCCCTGCCGGTCTGCGAGACCAGCCTGGCCTGGCCTGCCGGAGCCATGTCGCCCGCGCTGGCGCGGTTTGTCGACTTCGTGCGCGAACAGCGCTGAGTGGCGTTCACCGACAGCCCCCCGAGGCAAGGCCCGCGAATATCCGCAAGGTTCTGGTCTGAATTTTTGGAAATTCTGGCCAGAATGATAGAATTCGGGCCAGGCCGGACACCAGGCCTGCTTTTGTTTTCAGCCCCGCCATGCAATCTGTCGGCATCTACGAAGCCAAGACCCGTTTCTCCGCCCTGATCGAACTTGTCGAGCAGGGCGAGGAAGTGCGCATCACCCGCCACGGCAAGGAAGTGGTGCGCATGCTGCCGGTGCGCCGCCGCCCCGTCATCACCGACGAGCAGATCGCCCGCGAGCTGGAGCAGATGCAGGCGCTGCAGGCCACGGTGCGGCCAGCCCAGTCGGCACAGGCGCCGGACTCCACCACCCGACTGCGCCACGCAGGCCGGAGCCAGGCATGACCTCCTTCGTGCTTGATGCCTCCGTCACCGCCGCCTGGCTGCTGCCCGATGCCGCCAGCGTGCACACCCAGCGCCTGTACACCCGAATCCGCCGCCATGAAGTGGACCCGCAGGCGCCCAACCTCTGGCAGTGGGAGTGCGGCAACCTGATCGCCTCGGGCGTGCACGGCGGCCGCATTCCGCACAGCTCGGTCGAAGGCCTGTGGGGCGTGCTCGAGGCCATCCGCCACCGCGTGGAGCTGCACGAGCTGGCGCCCGCCCAGCACAAGGCCGTGCTCGACGTGGCGCTGGACACCCGCCTGCCGGTCTATGACGCGGCCTACCTGTGGCTGGCGCAGTCGCTGCGCCTGCCGCTGGCCACCTTTGATGCGGCCCAGGCCGCCGCCGCCCGCAAGCGCGGGCTGGCGCTGCTGGCCCCTGAAGATTTCTGATCCCCTCCCATCACCTTTGCCTGAGATGACCATGCAACACGACAAGATCCTCATTCTTGACTTCGGCTCCCAAGTCACCCAGCTGATCGCCCGCCGCGTGCGCGAAGCCCATGTCTACTGCGAAGTCCACCCCTGCGACGTGAGCAGCGACTGGGTGCGCGAATTCGCCGCCGACGGCCGCCTCAAGGGCGTGATCCTGTCGGGCAGCCACGCCAGCGTCTACGAAGTGGACGACCGCGCCCCCGACGCCGTGTTCGAGCTGGGCATTCCCGTGCTGGGCATCTGCTACGGCATGCAGACCATGGCCACCCAGCTGGGCGGCAAGGTCGAAGGCTCGCACACCCGCGAATTCGGCTACGCCGAAGTGCGCGCCCATGGCCACACCGAACTGCTCAAGGGCATCGAGGACTTCGCCACGGCCGATGGCCACGGCATGCTCAAGGTCTGGATGAGCCACGGCGACAAGGTCACCGAGCTGCCCCCGGGCTTCAAGGTCATGGCCTCCACGCCGTCCTGCCCCATCGCCGGCATGGCCGACGAGGCGCGCCGCTTCTACGCCGTCCAGTTCCACCCCGAAGTCACGCACACCGTGCAGGGCGCGGCCCTGCTCAACCGCTTCGTGCGCGAGATCTGCGCGGCGAATGCCGACTGGATCATGGGCGACTACATTGAGGAAGCCGTCGCCAAAATTCGCGAGCAGGTGGGCGACGAGGAAGTCATCCTCGGCCTGTCGGGCGGCGTGGATTCGTCCGTGGCTGCAGCCCTGATCCACCGCGCCATCGGCGACCAGCTGACCTGCGTCTTCGTGGACCACGGCCTGCTGCGCCTGAACGAAGGCGACATGGTCATGGAAATGTTCGAAGGCAAGCTGCACGCCAAGGTCATCCGCGTGGACGCCAGCGACCTGTTCCTGGGCAAGCTGGCCGGCGTCAGCGAACCCGAGGCCAAGCGCAAGATCATCGGCGGCCTGTTCGTGGACGTGTTCAAGGCCGAGGCCGCCAAGCTGAAAGCTGGCGACGGTGGCCACAAGGGCGCCACCTTCCTGGCCCAGGGCACCATCTACCCCGACGTCATCGAGTCGGGCGGCGCCAAGAGCAAGAAGGCCGTCACCATCAAGAGCCACCACAACGTCGGCGGCCTGCCCGAGCAGCTCGGCCTGAAGCTGCTCGAGCCCCTGCGCGACCTGTTCAAGGACGAAGTGCGCGAACTCGGCGTGGCCCTGGGTCTGCCGCGTGAAATGGTTTACCGCCACCCCTTCCCCGGCCCGGGCCTGGGCGTTCGCATCCTGGGTGAAGTCAAGAAGGAATACGCCGACCTGCTGCGCCGCGCCGACGCCATCTTCATCGAGGAACTGCGCAACTGGACCGACGAAGCCACCGGCAAGAACTGGTACGACCTCACCAGCCAGGCCTTCACCGTCTTCCTGCCCGTTAAGAGCGTGGGCGTCATGGGCGACGGCCGCACCTACGACTACGTCGTGGCCCTGCGCGCCGTGCAGACCAGCGACTTCATGACCGCCGACTGGGCCGAGCTGCCGTACGGCCTGCTCAAGAAGGTGTCTGGCCGGATCATCAACGAAGTGCGCGGCATCAACCGCGTGACCTACGACGTTTCGACCAAGCCGCCGGCGACGATCGAGTGGGAATGATTGCGCAATAGGAAACTGCTGGAACTGTCTGGCAGTGTTTCCACCTCAAGCCCGCATCAATGCGGGCTTTTTTTCTGCCCGCTTGCCATTGTTCAGTGGGATGCTGGAACGGCCGAATGCTGGCGCAGGTATGCCCTCAGCTTCGCATCCGTGGCATACACATAGCACCCCTTCATGCCACGGGTCATCAAGGTGCGATAGGTGTTCTTGATGATGCTGTCCGCCAGCCGTGCGGCCTCGGCAGGCTGCTCCTTGGTCATCTTCACGAATCCCTTCATGGTCTTGTCATGTCTGTCCCTCGCTCGGGGCACTGTCACTAGCGTGTCACCCATGATGGTCAGGTCTGGCCCGATGATGACTCCCACATAGTCCACTTCCAGCCCCTGGCAGGTGTGTATGCAGCCGACCTGTGCCACAGAGTTCGGTGCCACGATCCAGAGGCTGCCGTCCTGGTCCAGATTCCATTGGCGCTCGTAGTCTCCGATGACTACGTCCATAAGCTTGGGATCCTTCTTGCTGTTCCATGGCCAGCAGTAACCAGCCACAACGCGTGCCCGGTTGTTGGTGTTCTTCGTCTCGACGGCATTGTGCAGATCCGAGGGGTCGTCAAACACCTGAAAGTCAAACGGAATATCTGCAAGGCTAGGGTTGGCGGTAGCTCGGATCTGCAACGTATGGTCTACCCAGGCCAGGTAGCCGTCGGAGCCGGCGCATCGAAATTGGGAAGTCAGCGAATATTCCTCTACCTCAGCATTCCGCCCGGCTGCAAACTTGCGGATGACCTCCTTGGAACCTACATCCTTGAGAGTCACGCGCTGGTCTTCGTCGATGAAGAAGATGCTGCATTTGGCGGCTTCTATCAGCTCCTTGACCTGATGGGTGCCCAGATTCCCATAGAAGCCGCTTTTTTCGGTTAGGCGATGTGCTTCGTCCACGACCAAGACATCAAAGGCATCCTGCACGGTTTCCGTGAAGGAGCCTGATCCGCCGAAAAGATTGACCAGATGTGCGTTGTCGCGCGTCTGTATCAGCTTGTCGCTATAGACAGCGCGTGGGGCAGCGTTCTTGGAAATGTATTTGACGGTCAAGCCTTCGCGCAGAGCCGCAAGCAGGTTGACGGCGATCACCGACTTGCCGGTTCCAGGACCGCCCTCAATGATCAAGACGCGAGGCCTGCCGCTGGCGCTGGCCTGGCGGCATGCAGCCTTCGCAGCCTCGAACACTTCCTTCTGGTCGTCTATCAGCGCGAACTCGCTGTTGCCCTTCAGCAGCTTGCCGACCACATCCGCCAGCGCTTTGGATGGCCGCATCCTTCCTCGTTCAAGATCGAACAGCACCTGGCGGCCTCGGCCATGCCGGATGTGCTGTTTGATGAACTCGCGGAGTTTCTTGCGGTCTTCATCGCCTTTCAGGAACAAAGGTGCCCGCTCGATATAGGCCTGGTACTGGGGGGAGTCGATGATGCCATCGGCGGCATAGTTGTGCAGGTAGGCGCAAGGCTTCAGCTGCAGCCCGCCGTCATAGATGGCCTCGTTGAACCCCTCCAGAAATGCCGTGTACGACCACGCCTGGTAGCTGGGGTGAATGCGTGCCTGGTCAGGGCGCATTCCACCGCGCAAAAGCACGATGGCATCGCGGTCGGTGGCGCCGACCGATGACCATTGCTTGAGTTCGACCACCACCAGCCGTCGAGAGCCGTCGTCGGCATGTCCGGCAAGAATGACATCGATGCGTTTTGACGATTGCGGCAGGATGAATTCGACAGCGACCCCGATGTCGGGTGCGATTTCCGGGTCACGCAGAAGGCGGGCAATGTAGCCCAGCGACTCGCGCCATGATCGGATCTCCGCCTTGGCTACTTTGCGGTGAGTCGCTGCCTGGTACTTCGCGTAGATGACGTCTTCAATATCGCGTTCGTCGTAGTCGAGCAGGAATTGTGTCTTCTCGGCCTGATAAACGATCATGGCTCAGGCAGCTGGTCGTATTTGGTGCTGACGCCGCGCGACGCCTCGACAGGGTATTTGGCGGCGTTGGAAGCCAGCTTGCTGGCGATGGCTGCATTGAGGTCCACGTCCAGCACATCCGCCAAGCGGATGAGGTACAGGGCGACATCGGCCAGTTCGTCGCGTACCGCCGAGGCGGTTTTGGGATTCGAGGCGGCCGAATGAGAGTCGGCCTCGGTCATCCACTGGAAGACTTCGGTCAACTCGCCCACCTCGCCCGAGAGAGCCATGACCAGATTCTTGGGTGAATGGAATTGTTGCCACTCCCGCTCTTGCGCAAACCGCCTCAGCGCGTGTACCGCGCCCGTCACGTCAATCAGACTTTTGTCCACATCCAGACCCTTTCGGAACGGATTGTTACCTATTCTGCAGTTCTTAGGACTCAGAGACCTGAAGTATCGCTGTGCCTAGGAAAATTCTGAACCTGGGCGAGGCTTGGATGTAAGAACTAGCCGCCTGATTCCCAGGCCAGGTGCAAGCACTTGCGCGCAGACAAACGGAGTCCAGTGTTCCCCATGAAAGACATGGCTGCTACCAGACCAAGCATGCGTTTGTAACGTAAAGTACTATTTCTTTGCAATTTGCTGTGTGCTGCTGCGGACCCTATCCCGTGGGTATTGATTCCGCATGAAGATACTTCTCCCAAACGCTGATGGCTGTTGAACTCTCTCGCCTTCAAAGTCCTGCGGCCGTTCAGGCGGCGTTGGACGAGTTTTCACGCCTTGGTCGGACGGCATTCCTGAAGCGATACGGATTTGGAAAATCGCGCGATTTCTTGGTTCGCAATGCAAGAACCGGGCAGCTATGCGACTCCAAGGCCATCGTCGGAGCTGCGTTCGGCCATCAGTTCCCGCAGGAGGGCCCGCTCAAGCCGACCGATTTTTCCGGAGGAGAGACCACCGTCGTTCCTCGATTGCAGCATCTGGGCTTCGATGTCGTGCGCATTGGTGAAGACTGGACCTTCGATGAGGTGCAGGCCACGGTCGCGTCATATTTCGAGATGCTTTTGCTGGAGGCCGAGCAGCAGCGCTACACCAAGACCGAATTCAATGCGCAGTTGCGCCAGCGGCTGCGTGGGCGCAGCAAGGGATCGGTGGAGCTGAAGTTCCAGAACATCAGCGCCGTCCTGCATGACCTGGAGCTGCCCTTCATCCGCGGCTACAAGCCCCGGAGCAACGCTCAGCTTCTGTTGCGTCAGGCGGTGCAGCAGTTCGTCCTGAATCAACCGGGCCTGGTTTCCCGCGTGGTGGATGCGATGGAGGAGGTCAAGACGTCTGATGAGCAGAGTTTTCATGCCTGCCTGGTTGAACCGCCTGCGCTGGAGACAGTGGCGCAGTTGGCGAAAGACGGCGCCAAGGTCAGATTTCCACGCAAGACGAACTGGGCCCAGCGTGATGAAGCCAACCGGCATCTTGGCCGTGCCGGAGAGCAGTGGGTCATCGGATTCGAGCAGCGGCGACTTGCCCATGCCGGGTATCCGGAGCTTTTCCAGCAGCTGGACTGGGTCTCGGATCGGCTCGGAGACGGGAGCGGCTACGACATCCTCTCGCATGAGCGGCCCGGCATGCATCGCTTCATCGAGGTCAAGACCACCAATGGCGGGTATGCCTCGTCCTTCATCATCAGCCGCAACGAACTGGATTTCGCAGCAGAGGCCGGGGATGCCTTCCATCTCTACCGGGTTTTTCAGTTCCGGGAGGAACCAAGGCTCTACATCCTGAACGGGCCGCTGGCGGACCAGCTGCACCTGGAGCCCATCGATTTTCGGGCGTCGTTCCGGCGCCTGGTCGGGTAACGCGCAGGGCGGCCGAGCCAGAGCTCCCCGCAGCTTTGATCACAGGCACATGAAAGAGGGCTGAAGAGGCCTGCCCTGCGCATCCTCTGGAGCGCGACGACAATAGCCCATGATTCAAGAAAAGCCCCTGGCGGCAACCGAACTGGAGCGGCCTGCCATGGCCTTGCGCACTCTTGCGAATGGAGTGCGGCTGCTGGCGCTGCCCATGCCGCATTTGCAGAGCGTTAGCGTGGGTGTGTTCCTGCGCGTGGGCTCCCGCGACGAGACCTCCACCAGCAACGGCATCAGCCATGTGCTGGAACACATGGCGTTCAAGGGCACGCATACGCGTTCCGTGCAGGAGATCAACCTGGATGCGGAGCGGCTGGGCGCGGAGGTCAACGCCTTCACCGGCAAGGACATCACCGGCTATTTCATGACCGGCCTGGGCTGGCATGCGCAGGCCTTGCTGGGAATGATTGCGGACATCGTCCTGAACAGCGTGTTTCCCGAGCATGAATTGCAAAGGGAGCTGCAGGTGATCCGGCAGGAGGCCATCGAGTACGAAGAGGACCCGGAGGACAGCGCTGGCGATCTGCTGGACCGCGCCATCTGGGGCGACGACCCCATGGGCATGCCGGTGATTGGCACGGTGGCCAATATCGAAGGCTTCACCCGGCAGGATCTGGTGCGCCATGTGCAGTCCCATTACGTGGGAGAAAAGACCGTCGTCGTTGCGGCCGGAAACTTCGATGTGCCGGCCTGGCTGGAGCAGGCGGCGCAGCTGTTCGCCGGCATGCCTGCTTCGGCCGATCCCGCTGTGGCGCTGCCCCCTCAGCCCGCAAAGTATGTGGGGCAGGCCCTGGCGCAACGCTTCACGCAGGTGTCCCAGGTGTTCGTGAACCTGGCCTATCCCCTGGTGTTCGAGCAGTTGCAGGGCGAGCATCCGCAGCGTGCGCGTCTCGTGGCCTCGCTGGCGGCCCATCTGCTGGGCGAGGGGATGTCGTCGCCCCTGGTCGATACCGTGCGCGAACGGCTCGGACTGGCCTATACGGCCTATGCGGCGATGGAGGGCGGTGACGTCTGGGCCAACTTCATCGTGCATGCGGTCACGACGCCGGACAAGCTCGAAGCGCTGGTGGCAGCGACAGGCGGCCTGCTGCGCGCCCAGGCGGCCGGCATCGACCCCGTGCATCTGGAACGGGCCAAGAACCAGCTGGCGGTCTCGCGGGTGCGTGCGGGCGAGCGGACCTACGCCACCATGGAGCGGGCTGTCGAGGACCTCTTTGCCCATGGCAGCGTGACGTCCGTGGCCGAAACGCTGGCGATGATCGATGGCATAGGTGCCGAGGAGGTGCGCAAGGTCTTCGAGCGCATGCTGGCCCACCCTCCGGCGGTGGCCATCACCGGCAAGGGCGCCAGTGCCCGGACCGTGCGGCAGCTGGCCGCAGGCCTGGCGGCCTGAGCCGGCAGCGCGCGGTCAGCGGCCAGCCGCCAGTCGCCAGTCGCCAGTCGCAACACATGGCGCTTTTCCCGTTGTCATGGAATTGGGGGAGCGGGCGGCGGCGCGTTCCATTGCCGCTTGAGGTAGTGCGACTTCGGGTGCTCCTGCAGGAACACGCAGCACTGCACCCACGCCGCTGACTCCGGGTGCGCACCGATCGCGCGCGAGAGATGCCCGAGCACGACCTCGGCCATGGCCGAGCACATCTGCGGGGGGCGCGGGTTGGTCAGCGTCAGGGTGGCGATGAGTTGCTGCGCGTGGGGGTCGTCGCCGCACAGTCCGACGGCGATGGGTGCCACGCGCGACTTCAGGTCCGCGAGCAGTGCCCATCCGCGCTCGGCCAGCGCAAGGTGCATGGCGTGCAGGACTGGCTCCCACTGGATCGACGGGAGCAAGGATGGCGATACCTCGATGGCGATGTGCGGCATGGGGCGGCGCCTTCAGTCGAGCTTGATGCCGACTTCGCGGATCAGCGTCTGCCAGCGTGCCCGCTCGCTGTCCAGCAGGCGTGCGAATGCCTGGGGCGAGGTGTCGACGGGCACCGAGCCGAGCTCGGCCAGCCTGTCCTGCGTGGCCTTGGCCGCCAGCGCCGCGCCCATGTGCTTGACCAGCCAGGCCTTGCGGTCGGCCGCAATTGCAGCGGGCGCGAGGAAGCCGTACCAGCCGCTGATCTCGGCGTCCACGCCCGATTCCTTGAGCGTGGGCACGCCGGGCAGCGCAGGAATGCGACTGGCGGACGTCACCGCCAGCGCCTTGAGGCGCCCGCTTTGCACATGCTGCAGGATGGCCGGTGTGGCTTCGAACACCATCTGCACCGTGCCGCCCAGCACGTCGTTGAGTGCGGGCGCGGAGCCCCGATAGGGAATGTGCAGGATCGAGGTGCCGGTCTGGCGCTTGACGAGTTCTCCCGCCAGGTGCTGCGGCGTGCCGTTGCCGGCGGATGCGTAGGAGAACTTGCCCGGGTTCTTGCGCAGCCATTCGAGCGCCTCCTTGGCCGTGGCCGCCGAGAAGGAGGGATGCACGGCCCAGATCAAGGGCACCGAGGCGGCCCATGCCAGCGGTGTGAAGTCCTTGGCCGGATCGAAGTTGAGCCTGGAGTACAGCGCCGGGTTCGCGGCCATGGGGCCGAGTGCGCCCAGCAGCAGCGTGTAGCCGTCGGCCTCTGCGCGTGCTGCCGCCTCCGTGCCGATGTTGCCGCCCGCACCGCTGCGGTTGTCGACGATCACCGTGCTGCCGCTGTCCGACTGCAAGGCATTCGCCATCAGGCGGGAGACGGCATCGGTGGTCGCACCTGCCGGATAGGGGCAGATGATGCGGATGGGCTTGGAAGGGAATGCCTGCGCGCGCGCCGAGGGGCTTGCGCCCAAGGCTGAAATGGCCGTCGCCGTGCTGGCGTACTGAAGGAAGTTGCGTCGTTTCATCGGTGCTCTCGTGACCAGAGTTGTCTCGTGGCCGTAGTGTCGGCAGGCCCTTGTTTCTTCGCAATTCGCATTTTCTGGCCGCGCCTATCGGATAATCCGATGGCCATGTCCGCACGCAGCCGCGACCCCCTCGATCTCGTCTCATTGCGCCAGTTGCGCTACTTCGTGTCGGCGATGCGGGCGCACAGCTTCAGTGCGGCATCGCGCGATGCCTCGATCTCGCAGGCGGCGCTGTCGGAGCAGATCGCCTTGCTGGAATCGACCCTGGACGTGCATCTGTTCGACCGTGCGAGCGGGCGCGCCGTTGCCACGGCCTCCGGACATGAGCTCGACCGCCGGGTCTCGGCCTGCCTCAGTGAGCTGCAGGCGGCGCTGCGCGACGTGCAGGCGCGTGCGAGCACCGTGGCGGGCCTGGTGCGCATCGGCCTGGTGCAGTCCTACGCGGGATGCTGGGTACTGCCCGTCGTGCGCAGGGCCCAGGCGCAGTGGCCGCAGCTGGCGATCGCACTGCGCAGGCGCACCGCACAGGCCTTGGTGGAGGGCGTGTTGCGCGGCGATTTCGATCTTGCCGTCAGCTTCGACCCGGAGCCGCATGCCGATCTGGAGATCCTGGCCTGTTTCGACGAGCCGGTGGTGGCCGTCGGATTGAAGCCCCGCCGGCGGCGACGCCTGCTGGAGCTCAGCGAGGTCGCGAACCACCCCCTGGCCTTGCTGCCAAGCGAATACGCAATGCGGCGCCAGCTCGACAACGCCTTTGCGGCGCAGGGGCTGAAGCCGGGCGTGCATCTGGAGTCCGATACGCTGGAGGACCTGGTGCATGCCGCCCGTGAAAACGGCATGGTCGCGCTGCTCAACGGTGCCGCGGCAATGAGCCTGGACGTGCAGGACGCAGTCCCGTTGGCCGAAAGAAATCTGGGCCGGCAAGCCTGCCTGGTGCGCTCACGCAGCCGTCACCACGGCTTTGCCGCCCAGTACGTATGGGACGAGCTGTCGGCGGCAACCCCCACGCTGCCGCCAGCGTGGGGGCGGCGCGTTGCAGCCGCGCGCTAGTCGTCGGCCGGGTCCGTACCGCCCGGATGTGTACCGCCCGGACCCGTACCGCGCGTCAGTGCACTTTCTTCAGGCCCACCAGTTGCAGTGGGCGTGCCAGCAGTTCGTCGAAGCGTTTCTCGAACGCCTTGAAGTACGGCATGCTGAAGTGCGCATCCAGCGCTGCCTGGTCCCTGAATGACTCCCGCATGTAGAAGGTGCCGGGTTTGTCCGCCAGCTCGAACAGCGTGTAGTCCAGGCATCCGGCCTCTTGCCGGGTGAATGGCACCAGCGCGCGCAGGGCGTCGCGCAGCTGGTCTTGCTGGCCGGCCTTCGCTTCAAGGATGGCCAGGTTGAAAATGGTCTCTGTCTTCATGGCTCAGCCCCAGTTCTCCAGCACCACCTTGCCGCGCGCCTTGCCCGACTCGATCAGGGCATGGGCGCGCTTGAGGTTGTCGGCATTGATGCTGCCGAAGCGCTCGGCCAGCGTGGTGCGGATCAGGCCGGCATCGACCAGTGCGGCAACCTCGTTGAGCAGGCGGTGCTGGCCGATCATGTCGTCGGTGCCGAACAGGGCGCGGGTGAACATCAATTCCCAGTGCACCGACACCGACTTGCGCTTGAGCTTGGTGATGTCCAGCGACGCGGGATCGTCGATCAGGCCGAATTTTCCCTGGGGCGCGATCGCCTCGACGATCTGTGCGAAGTGCAGGTCGGTCTGCGTGAGACTCACGATGAGGTCCACCGTGGGAAAGCCGATGCGCTTGAGTTCGTCGGCAATCGGCTGGCTGTGATCGATCACGTGGTGGGCGCCGAGCTCCTTGACCCAGGCCTGCGTCTCGGGCCGCGATGCGGTGCCGATGACGGTAAGGCTGGTCAGCCGCGTGGCCAGCTGCGTGAGGATGGAGCCCACGCCGCCGGAGGCGCCGATGATGAGCAGCGTCTTGTGGCTGGGGTGCTTGCCCGGTGCGATGCCCAGGCGGTCGAACAGCATCTCCCACGCGGTGATGGCGGTCAGGGGCAGGGCCGCCGCCTGTGCGAAGTCCAGCGACCTGGGCGCGTGGCCCACGATGCGCTCGTCCACCAGGTGCAGTTCGCTGTTCGTGCCAGGGCGCGCAATGGAGCCGGCGTACCAGACGCGGTCGCCCGGCTTGAACAGCGTGACTTCGGGGCCCACGGCCTTGACGATGCCGCTGGCATCCCAGCCCAGCACCTTGTGCGTTTGCCCCTCGGCGGGCGCGCCGCTGGCGCGCACCTTGGTGTCCACCGGATTGACAGACACGGCCCTGACTTCGACCAGCAGGTCGCGGCCGGTGGCCACGGGATCGGGCAGGGTGATGTCGATCAGCGATTCGGGTTGGCTGATGGCCTGGGGTTTCTGGTATCCAACGGCTTTCATGGTCGTGCTTTCAAAGGTTGAGGAAGAGGGGAGAGCAAGGAGGGAGAGCAGGGAGGGCGAGCAAGGAGGGTTTTAGGCAGTGGCGAGGGCTGCGTAGTCCGAGTAGCCGCGCGCGTCGCCGCCAAACAGGGCCTTCGGATCGAATGCGGCCAGCGGCGCCTGGGCGGCGTAGCGCGCCGGCAGGTCCGGGTTGGCAATGAAGGGGCGGCCGAAGGCGACGAGGTCTGCCAGGCCCTCGTGCAGGACGGCTTGGGCGCGCTCCGCGTCGTACTTGCCCGCAACGATCACCTTGCCCTGGTAGGCGCGGCGCAGCGCGTGGCGGAAGTCCTGCGGAATCTCGGGCGCATCGTCCCAATCGGCTTCGGACAGGTGGATGTAGGCCAGGCCGATCTCGTCGAGCTTGCTGGCCAGATGCAGGATGGTCTCGATGATCTGCGGGCAGTTCATGTTGCGCTGCGTGATGAAGGGCGCCAGGCGGATGCCGGTGCGCTCGGCCCCGACCTCGCCCGCCACGGCGGCCGCGACCTCTTCGGCGAAGCGCGTGCGCTGGGCGATGCCGCCGCCGTAGGCGTCAGTGCGGTGGTTGGAGGTGGTGCGCAGGAACTGATCGATCAGGTAGCCGTTGCCGCCGTGGATTTCCACGCCATCGAAACCGGCACGCATCGCATTGGCCGCGCCCCTGCGGAAGTCACCGATCACGTCCTGGATGTCCTGTGCGCTCAGCGCGCGCGGTACGGGGCAGTCGACCATGCGGCCGACACCGTCGTCGCCGACCACCCAGACCTGGGCTTGGGGCGACAGCGCCGAAGGCGCGACCGGCAGGCCATCGGCGTGAAAGCTGGCATGCGACATGCGCCCAACGTGCCACAGCTGCAGCACCATGCGCCCGCCGGCGGCGTGCACCGCGTCCGTGACGCGGCGCCAACCGTCCACCTGCGCCTCTGAATAGATGCCGGGGGTGAAGCTGTAGCCTTGGCCCTGGCGGGAGATCTGGGTGGCTTCCGAGACGATCAGGCCGGCGCTGGCGCGTTGTGCGTAGTAGGTGGCCATCAATGCATTGGGCACGTCGCCTGGCTGGCTGGTGCGGCTGCGCGTCATGGGGGCCATCACCATGCGGTTGGGCAGGCTGAGCGGGCCGAGCTGCAGGGAGCTAAACAGGGGCGTGGAGGCGGTGGTCATTCGGTTTCTTGGCGGAGCTGTAGAGGTGTTGGGGCGTTGGCGGAAATCCGGTTCGCAAGTCGTCTGGGCATGGAGCGATGTTGACCTGGGTGTTTCAATTGAAAAAGACCCGCAAGACTGAAGGCGGTTTCAAAAGAAATTTGACGATGACGTCCAGGCGCGGCCCGCACAACCCCCGGGCGGATGGCCGTGTCGCGCCTGCCTGGCTACCATCTCCCCCATGAAGACCCAATACTTCGCCGCCACCTCACTCGACGGATTCCTGGCCACCGAGGACGACTCCTTGGACTGGCTGTTCCCGCTGGGCGACATGCAGGCCACGGGCTACCCGGAGTTCATTGCCGGCGTGGACGCGCTGGCCATGGGGTCGGCCACCTACGAATGGATGCTGCGCCACGCGGAGACGGTGGCGCAGGAGACCGGGGCTGCGTGGCCCTATACGCAGCCAGCCTGGGTGTTTTCCAGCCGCACGCTGCCTGGTATCCCGGGTGCCGATATCCGGTTTGTCAGCGGTGATGTGCGTGCCGTGCATGCGCAGATGCAGGCGGCGGCCGACGGGCGCAATCTCTGGATCATGGGGGGCGGGGACTTGGCAGGCCAGTTTTATGACGCGGGCCTGCTGGACGAGATGATCCTGAGCGTGGGCTCGGCCACGCTGGGCCGGGGCAAGCCGCTATTCCCGCGCCGGGTGCTGCATCCGGTGTTGCGTTTGTTGTCCGTGCGGCAGATCGGCGAGGGCATGGCGGTGCTGCATTACGAGGTGCGCAAGAGCACGGCCTGACGGGCTCCCTGATTCGGTCTGCGCGCCGCTCAGTTCGCCTCCCCGCGCCCAGGCGCCGTCATCCCCGGAATGTATTCATTGGAGATGAAGCTGCGGCAGCGGTGCATGAAGGCTTCCACCACATGGCGGGGCTTTTGTTCGCGGGCCCAGGCCAGGCCCAGTTTCATGGGGCGGTGGTTGCCGTTCAGGTGCAGGTTGACGATCTTCTTGCCGTCCAGCGCGTGGGAGTTGCGCGGGCGCACGTTGACCAGGGAGTAGCCCACGTCGTTGGCGACCAGGGAGCGCACCACGTCGGGGCTGGCGCTGCGGGCCGCGATCAGGGGCGAGACGCCAGCTTCGCGGAACAGCGACATGAAGTATTCACGGCTCAGGGGCAGGTCCAGCAGGACCATGGGCAGCTGGGCCAGCGCCTCCAGCGTGGTGGAGCGGTGGTTGGCCAGAGGATTGAGTTCGCTGACGATGACCATGGGCGGCAGCTGGGCCAGCGGCTCGAAGCAGATGTCCGATTCGGCCACCAGCAGGTCGTAGGTGATGGCGACATCGATCTGCGCGGTGCGCAGCTTGTGGATCAGGCCTTCCTGGTGGTCCTCGATCTGGGTGACCGTGGCCTTGGGGTGGGCGCGCGCGAATCCCTGGCACAGCTCGGGGGCGACCATGGCCGCCAGCGTGGTGAAGCAGCCCACGCGCACGGGGCCGCGCACCTGGCTTTGCGCGCTGCTGGCCACGTCGTACAAGGCCATGGCCTGGTCGAGCAGGCCGCGGATTTCCCGCAGGACCTCGGCGCCTGCGGGCGTGACGGACAGGCCTTGCGCATGGTGGCGCACGAACAGCGGCACCTGCAGCTCGGCCTCCACCTGGGTGATGGCCGATGAGATGGACGAGGGTGAGACGTGGATGCGGTTGGCGGCCTCGGCAATGCTGCCGAACTCGCCCGCTGCCACGCAGTATTCCAATTGTCTGAAGGTCAGTCGTGTCAGCACGGTGTGCAAGAGGTGGAGAGAGGAGGGCGGCCAGGGTGACCTGCCGCGTAGTTGACCAAGCGGCGGACCGCGCTGCAAGAGGCCCTTCCCGCAAGGCGCCTGCATTGTGCGGCGGTCGGGCCCCGGCAGCCTTCAGTCGCTGGCGTTGTGATTGCGAAACCATTGCGCCACCGCACCGTCGCCCTGGGCCGGCGCCTGCGTGGCCTTCACGCGGTCCGTCAGGCCGGCGGACTTGCCCACGAAGTCCAGCGGCGCATCCCAGTTGAAGTGCCGGTACACGGCCGCCGTCTGGGCGTAGGGCGGGCATTGCGCAAACAGCTGGAAGCTGAGCCGGTGGCCGGCGTGGTCCGAGTCGAGCAGGTCGCGCGCATAGGCCAGCAGCCTGCGGCGGTCGTCGGCCTGCCATTGCGGGCCGAGGGTGTAGAACTTGCGCAGCCAGGGGCCGGTGTCCTCGTTCTCGAAGCTGGCGTGGTCCGGCGTCAGGCAGACCTGGCCGCCGCACAGTTCGCGCACGGTGTTCATCATGTGGTGCAACTGGCCGGTGGCCAGCGACCGTCCTGTGAACAGCAGGGACTGGTTGGGCATCATCAGCCCGGCCGGGCTGCGCTCGGCCAGCGCGATGGCGGCCGTGAGGTGGGCGTTGATGCCTTCGCGGTAGCAGGCCAGGCCGGCCAGCCTGTCCTGCACGGCCTGCAGCTTCTCCACGCCGGTCTGGCGCGCGTTGTGCAGGGCCGTGCCTATCAGCATGTCGGCCAGCTTGAGGCTGCGCTGCAGGAAGGTGAAGGCCGAGTAGCGGTGCAGCGTCTCGCGCAGGAAATGGGCGGCCCGGGTGTGACGGTAGAACAGCACGTTCTCCCAGGGAACCAGCACGTCGTCGAAGACCACGATGGCATCCACTTCGTCGAAGCGATGGCTCAACGGATGGTCCTGGGCCGATGCGCGGGCGGCCAGGCCCGGGCGGCATATGAAGCGCAGGCCGGGCGCGCCCAGGTCGCAGATGAAGCCTATGGCGTATTCGGACTGCGCCGCGTCGCCCCAGTGCGCCAGCCCCGGCTTGGTGAAGGCCTGGTTGGCATAGGCGGCAGCGGTCTCGTACTTGGCGCCGCGCACGATGACGCCTGCATCGGTCTCTTTCACCACATGCAGCAGCACGTCGGGGTCCTGGTCCTGCGGCAGGCGCGAGCGGTCGCCCTTGGGGTCGGTGTTGGCCGATACGTGGAACAGGTCGCCACGCACCACGCGGCGGATGTGGGTGCGGATGTTGGCGGAAAAGCGCGGGTCCAGCTCGTTGAGCACGTCCTGGCCATCGAACAGCGACCACATCTCGCCCACGCTCTCGTCGCCCACGCGCATGACCACGCCGCCCATGTCCTCCAGCAGCAGGTCGGTGGCGCGGCGCTTGTCCCACCAGTCCTGGCGCGTCAGCGGCAGCTTGTGGGCGATGGGGTGGCGCTCGCCGTCGCCTTCGTCGTAGGTGAGCGCGTCGCGCAGCGCGGCCTCGTGCTGCAGGTCGTACATGCGCGCGCGGATGTCCACCAGCGGCTTGAACATGGGGTGGGTGGTCACGTCCTTGACGCGCTCGCCGTTCATCCAGACCCGCCGGTCATCGCGGATGGAGTCGCGGTACTGGCTGCCTGTCCTGATCATCAGCGGCTGGCCCACTTGCCGTCTTTGACCTCGTGCAGCTGCAGCTCCACGGGCACCTGCGTCTGGCCGTTGGCGTCGAAGGTCACGGTACCGGTCACGCCGTCGTAGCGTATGGCGCGGATGGCCTTGGCCACGGCCTGCCGGTCCTTGGTGCCGGCCGTCTTGAGCGATTGCAAAAGGATGCCGGTGGCGTCGTAGGCGTACTTGGTGTACGGGCTCTCGGAGTCGGCATAGCCCTTGGCGGCATAGGCGCGGCTCATGGCGTCCAGCCGGGGGTTGGTCTGCGATTTGGGCGTGCCGACGATGGTGCCGTCCGCAGCCGGGCCGGCGATCTGGATGAGCTGCGGATCGAAGATGCCGCTGATGCCCAGCATGGGCTGCTTCATGCCCAGCTCGGCCATCTGCTTGCGCACGATGCCGGCCTCGGTGATCACGCCGCCGAAGTAGACCGCGTCGGGGTTCAGGCTCTTGATCTTGGTGAGGATGGAGCGGAAATCCGTGGTGCCCACGGGGTAGCTTTCCTCGGCCACCACGCTGCCTTTTTCTGCCTTGTAGAAGCTGCCGAACGAGGCCAGGTTGGCGCGGCCGTAGTCGCTGGTGTCGGCAATGATGGCGATCTTTCTTGCGCCCAGGCCCGTGGCGGCCCAGGTGGCCAGGGGCTTGTTCTCGTTGACCAGGGTGGGCGTCACGCGCGTGGTGTTGGCGAAGTTCTGGTCGGTGATCTTGGGGCCGATGGCGCCCCAGACGATGAAGGGCATCTGCACGCGGTTGAACACCGGCAGCGTGGCCAGGGCCACGGGGCTGTTCCAGTGGCCGATGGCGCCCACCACGTCGCGGTCGTTGACCAGCTTGAGCGCGGCGGACACGCCGGTCTGCGGGTCGGAGGCATCGTCCAGCACCACGCCCTCCACCTTGAACGGCACGCCGGCCGTGGCATTCCACTGGTCTATGGCCAGCAGGAAGCCGTTCTTCGCGCCCAGGCCCTGCTGTGCGTTGCCGCCGCTGACGGGGCCGATGAAGCCCAGCTTCACGGTGGACTGGGACCAGGCCGCGCCGCAGGCCAGCGTGGCGGCGGCCAGCGCCAGGGCGGATGCGGCAAGGCGCCGGCGCGATGGCAGGAGGGCGGTGGTTGTCGTGAAGGCTTGCATGGTCGGTCGGTCCTGTTCAGGTGAAGACGAAGGGCAGCCATGGCGGCCCGGGCCGGGGCGGCGGGGCGCCACGGTGCATGGCGGGCTGGCCGGCGCTGTCTGGCAACGCCGCCGGATCAATGTATCGCCGCACCTGCCCGGGACTGGATCGCGTTTTCCGAAGCAGCGCCTCGGCAAAAGCGACGCAGGTTTTGCGCGGTTTCTTGCTTCAATGGTTACGTGACATGGAGACAAGCGAAGCCCCGCCAACCCGGCCGAACCCGACACAAGAGGAACCCTATCGATGCATGACGCGCTGTTCCAGCAACTCATCAACTGGCTGACCCTGGGCTGCATCTACAGCCTGCTTGCCCTGGGTTTCAGCCTGTTGTTTGGCGTACTGCAGGTGATTCACTTTTCCCATGGCGACGTGGCCATGGTCGCCCCCTTCATCGCCCTGGCGGCCGTGCAGGCCCTGGCCGCCGCGCTGGGCGGCTCGGCCCCCTGGCTGGTGCTGGGCCTGGCCTGCCTGGTGGCCATTGCGGCGGTGGGAGGGCTGGGCGTCGCCCTGGACCGGCTGGTGATCAGCCGCTTTCGCAATGCGCCGGCCATGATGCCGCTGGTGGCCACGGTGGCTCTGGGCATCGTGATCCGCGAGCTGATCCGCCACCTGTACCCGCAGGGCAGCAATCCGCACGCGTTCCCGGCGATTGCGCAGGGGGCCGTTCCCACCCCGTTCGGGCCGCTGCCCCTGATCAGCGTGGTCTCGGTGCTGGTGGCCATGGCGCTGGTGGGCGTGCTGCTCTATGTGCTGCACCACACGCCCATGGGCATGCGCATACGCGCCGTGTCGCAGGACCGCGAAACCGCGCGGCTGTTCTCCATTGCGCCGGGGCCGGTGTTTCGCAACACCTTCTTCATTGCCTCGGCTACCGGCGCGGTGGGCGGCATCTTCCTGGCCAGCTATGCGGGCGTGGTGCGCTTTGACTTCGGCGTGCAGGCGGGGCTGATCGGCTTTTCCGCCGCGGTGGTCGGCGGCCTGGGGCGGCTGGGGGGCGCCATTGTCGGCAGCCTGCTGATTGCGGCCATCGAGACCATCGTGCAGGGCTATGTGCCCAATGGCACCTCGTACCGCCTGGTGTTCGTGTTCGCCCTGGTGATCCTGGTGCTGATCTTTCGCCCCGCCGGCCTGTTCGGCGTTCAGAAAATGGAGAAGGTGTGATGCAGACAACGACGATACAGGCGCCGCCGCAGGCGGCTCCACGGAGTGCGGGCTCGGCCGCCATCGTGCTGGGCGTGGCCCTGGCGGGCGCCGTGCTGCTGCGCCAGTTCCTGCTGGCCGAAAGCTGGATCACGGTGCTGGCGCTGCTGGCCTGCTTTGCCGTGGCCCTGGTCGCGGTGCAGAAACGCCCGCTGGTGGAGGACCGCATCGTGGCCGCCTTCGGCCAGTGCAGGCCGCTGGCCGTGGGCACGGGCGTGGTGCTGGCGCTGGTGTTTCCGTGGGTGCTGGGCGGTGACAGCTACGCCATGCACCTGATGATCATCGCCTGCCTGTACGCGGTGCTGGCGCTGGCGCTGAACTTCCAGCTGGGCAGCGCCAACATACCGAACTTCGCCACCGGCGCGTCCTACGGCATCGGCGCCTATGTGTCGGCCCTGCTGGCCATCCACTTCGGCGTGAGCTTCTGGATCTGCCTGCTGGTGGCCGCCGCCGTGGCCACGGTCTTCGGCTTTTTGCTGGGCCTGCCGTCCATGCGCACCCGCGACAGCTACCAGGCGCTGGTGACGATTGCCTTCGGCATCGTCGTGCACCAGCTGCTGATGAACCTGGAGTGGACGGGCGGCGCCAACGGCCTGGTGGGCATTCCTTCGCCGACATTGTTCGGCCATTCGTTCAACGACCCCATCACGCTGTGGGGCCACAGCCTGCCGGGCCAGGCCAACTTCTACTACGTGGCTGTCGCCCTGCTGGGGCTGGCCATCGTCTCGGCGCAGCGCCTGCACAGCTCTCGCGTGGGACTGGCCTGGAATGCCCTGCGCGACGACGAGATCGCCGCGCGCGCCTGCGGCATCAACGTCACCTGGTTCAAGGTCAAGGCCTTTGCGGTGGACGCCTTCCTGGCGGGCTTCGCGGGCACGGTGTATGCGTTCTATGTGAGCTTCATCTCGCCGGACAACTTCACCTTCCTGGTGTCCGTGACCATCATGACGCTGGTGATCGCAGGCGGCATGGACAACACGCTGGGCGTGATCGTCGGCGCCTTCCTGCTGACCATGCTGCCGGAGAAGCTGCGGGCGTTTTCCGACTACCGCATCCTGTTCTACGGCCTGGTGGTGATCGCCTTCCTCATCATCCGCCCGCGCGGCATCTTCCCCCAACGGGTGCGCAACCATGAGCATTGATTCCCATCCCACCCACCATGCCGCGCCCGCAGGCCCGCGGGTTTTGGAGGGGCGTGGCCTGACCATGCGCTTCGGCGGCCTGACGGCGGTGCAGGGCGTGGACATCCACCTGGCGGCGGGCGAGGTGCTGGGCATCATCGGGCCCAACGGCGCGGGCAAGTCCACCTTGCTGAACCTGCTGACCGGCATCTACCAGCCCACCGAGGGCGAGGTGCTGCTGCAAGGCCGCTCGCTCAAGGGCATGGCCGCGCACGACATCGCGGGCGCCGGCATTGCGCGCACCTTCCAGACCAGCCGGCTGTTCGGCTCGCTGAGCGTGCTGGACAACGTGATCATCGGCATGCACGCGCGCACCCGCTGCGGAGTGCTCACCGCGCTGCTGCGCCCGGCTGTCTCGCGCGCCGAGATGAAGCGCTGCGCCGAGCGCGCCTGCGCGCTGCTGCAAAGCGTGTCCAGCGACCTGCACCAGCGCCGCAACGTGCTGGCCAGCAGCCTGCCGCAGGCCGACCGCCGCCGCCTGGAGATTGCGCGCGCCCTGGCCGCCGAGCCCCGCATCGTGCTGCTGGACGAGCCCTCCAGCGGCATGGACGACCGCGACACCGATGCGCTGATCGCCGACATCCAGCGCCTGCGCGAAGGCAATCCGGCGCTGGGCTTCATCATCATCGAGCACGACATGCGGCTCATCGCCACCTTGCCGCACCGCGTGATGGTGCTGGACTACGGACGCAAGATCGGCGACGACAGCTTCGAGGCGGTGCGCCGGCTGCCGCGCGTGCAGGAAGCCTATCTGGGCAGAAAGGCCAGCCATGCTTGAACTGGACTCCATCAGCACACGCTATGGCGTGGTGAACATGCTCAACCAGGTCTCGCTGCAGGTGCCCGAGCACAGCATCGTCTGCCTGCTGGGCCCCAACGGCGCGGGCAAGACCACCACCTTCAAGGCGATTGCGGGCCTGCTGCCCGTGCACCACGGCGCCATCCGCGTCATGGGCCAGCCGCTGGCGCGCATGCGCACCGAGGACCTGGCCGGCCTGGGCGTGGGCTTCGTGCCCGAAGGCCGGCGCCTGTTTGCCGAGCTGACCGTGCAGGAGAACCTGAAGATCGGCCACGACGCGCTGCGCCCGCAGCAGGGCTTTGCCCAGGCGCTGGAGCGCGTGGTGGCCCTGTTCCCCCGGGTGGGCGAGCGCTTGACGCAGGCGGCCGGAACCCTGTCCGGCGGCGAGCAGGCCATGGTGGCGCTGGGCCGCGTGCTCATGGGCGAGCCGCGCCTGGTGGTGATGGACGAGCCCACGCTGGGGCTGTCGCCCAAGCTCATCGAGGAGTACTTCGAGACGGTGCAGCGCATCCACAGCCAAGGCATCACCGTGCTGCTCATCGAGCAGAACGCCGAGGCGGCGCTGTCCATCGCCCACACGGGCTATCTGCTGCTCAAGGGCCAGCTGGTGGCCTCGGGCACGGCCAGCGAGCTGCTGGCCAACGACGTGGTGAAGCACCTGTACCTGTAGCGCCGCACGGGCGGCCTTCACCTCCTTCCCTTTTTTGTTGCGGACCACACCGAGGCAGTCGGCACCGCGCCGATGCGGGACGGCCTGCGCCTTTTTTTCCTGAGAGACCCACACCATGACAGCTGAAATCCAAACCATCAACACGCTCGTGGTCGGCGCGGGGCAGGCCGGCATTGCGGCCAGCGAACACCTGAGCCAGCTTGGCGTAGAGCACCTGGTGCTGGAGCGCCAGCGCATCGCCCAGGCCTGGCGCACGGGGCGCTGGGACTCGCTGGTGGCCAACGGGCCGGCCTGGCATGACCGCTTTCCGGGCCTGGAGTTCAAGGGCGACCGCGACGGCTTTCCCGGCAAGGACGAGGTGGCCGACTACTTCGAGGACTATGTCCGCCAGATCAAGGCGCCCGTGCGCACCGGCGTGGAGGTCAGGCGGGTCACGCGCAACCAGGGCCGGCCGGGCTTCACGGTGGAAACGTCCGAGGGCGTGATCGAGGCCCGCAACGTGATCGCGGCCACGGGGCCGTTCCAGGTGCCGGTGATCCCGCCGATAGCGCCGGCTGCGCCCGCGACACCCGCCGATGGCAGCCTGCTGCAGATCCATTCCGCGCACTACCACCGCCCCGCGCAGCTGCCCGAAGGCGCCGTGCTGGTGGTGGGCGCAGGCTCCTCGGGCGTGCAGATCGCCGATGAACTGCAGCGCGCGGGCCGCAAGGTGTTCCTGTCGGTAGGCGCCCATGACCGGCCGCCGCGCGCCTATCGCGGCCGTGATTTCTGCTGGTGGCTGGGCGTGCTGGGCGAATGGGATGCGGCCATTGCCAAGCCCGGCCGCGAGCATGTGACCATTGCCGTCAGCGGCGCGCGCGGGGGCCACACCGTGGACTTTCGCGCGCTGGGACACCAGGGCATCACCCTGGTGGGGCTGACCGAGTCCTTCGCCGATGGCCGGGTGCGCTTCCGGGACGACCTGGCCGAGAACATCGCCAACGGCGACGCCAACTACCTGGCCATGCTGGATGCGGCCGACGACTACATCCGCCGCAACGGCCTGGACCTGCCCGAGGAGCCCGAGGCGCGCAGGCGCCTGCCCGATCCGGAGTGCATGACCCATCCGCTGCGCGAACTCGACCTGGCCGCCGCAGGCATCACCTCCATCATCTGGGCCACGGGCTACAGGGTGGACTTCAGCTGGCTGCAGGTGGACAGCTTCGAGCCCGGCGGCAAGCCGCGCCACCACCGCGGCGTGGGCCACGAGCCGGGCATCTACTTCCTGGGCCTGCCCTGGCTGTCGCGCCGTGGCTCGTCCTTCATCTGGGGCGTGTGGCATGACGCCAAGTTCGTGGCCGACCACATCGCCAAGCAGCGCCGCTACAGCGACTACGACGCCGCTGCCCGCTGCCCGCAGCCCGCAGCAGGTAGCAGGTAGCGCGCTCTGAGACACCTTCCCATCCACCCCCTGCAGGAGCCAGACCATGCCCACCCATACCCGCATCCGCATGTTCAACACCAAGGACACCTATCCCAACCAGTCGCTGGACAACGACCTGTGCCAGGCCGTGCGCGCCGGCAACACCGTCTATGTGCGCGGCCAGATCGGCACCGACTTCGAGGGCAATCTGGTCGGCCTGGGCGATCCGCAAAAGCAGGCCGAGCAGGCGATGAAGAACGTCAAGCAGCTGCTGGAGGAAGCGGGCAGCGACCTGTCGCACATCGTCAAGACCACCACCTACATCATCGACCCGCGCTACCGCGAGCCTGTCTACCGGGAAGTGGGCAAGTGGCTCAAGGGCGTGTTTCCCATCTCCACGGGGCTGTGCATCTCGGCCCTGGGGCAGCCGCAGTGGCTGATGGAGATCGACGTGATCGCGGTCATCCCCGATGACTGGCAGCCGCCGGCCAGCGCCTGAACGTCGACCACAGCAAGCACCTGGCACAGCCGAATAGGCAGGAGGCAGAAACCATGACTTTTTCGATTGTGGGGCGCTGCGAGCGCACCGGGCAGCTGGGCGTGGCCATCAGCTCGTCCAGCATTGCGGTGGGCGCGCGCTGCCCCTGGGTGCGCGCGGGCGTGGGCGTGGTGTCCACGCAGAACATCACGCTGCCCGCCCTGGGCCCGCGCGTGCTGGACCTGCTGGAGCAGGGCGCCGACCCCCAGGCCGCGCTGCGCCAGGCGCTGGACGACGGCAGCTGGCCCCAGTACCGCCAGGTCACCGTGGTGGACGCGCAGGGCCGCACCGGCGTCTTCAGCGGCAGCCAGGCCCTGGGCATCTTCACCAGCGCCGTGGGGCGGCAGTGCGTGGCGGCCGGCAACCTGCTGGCCAGCGAACGCACCATCGAGGCCATGGTGCCGGCCTTCGAGCGCAGCGCCGACCTGCCGCTGGCCGAGCGCCTGCTGGCCGCCATGCGGGCCGCCATGGACGCGGGCGGCGAGGCCGGGCCCGTGCATTCGGCCGCGCTCAAGGTGGCGGGCGAGCACAGCTGGCCCATGGCGGACCTGCGCGTGGACTGGTCCGAGCACGATCCCATCGGCGCGCTGCAAGGCCTCTGGGCCGCCTACGCGCCGCAGATGCAGGACTACCAGACGCGCGCCATCGATCCCACGGCCGCGCCCAGCTACGGAGTGCCGGGCGACGAGTGAGGCGGCCCGCCCATTCGGACGCCGCCGGGCACCTCATGCCTGCTGCGGAAACACCCGCGCGCACAGGAAGTCCACCAGCGCCCGCAGCTTGGGCGAAGGGTGCTTGCTGGCGGGCCACAGCACGTGGAAGACATTGGTGTGCTCCATGCAGTCCGCCAGCACGGGCTGCAGCCGGCCGTCGGCCAGCGGCTCGCGGATGGAGAACTCCGGCAGGTAGGCGATGCCCAGGCCCTGCAGCGCAAAGCACAGCCGGGTTTCGATGTTGTTGCAGATCATGGAGGTGGGCAGCTGCAGCTCGGGCGCGCCCGCTGCGCGCCGCAGCACCCAGGGCTCCAGCTTGCCGCTGTGGGGATAGCGGTAGTGCAGGCAGCTGTGCTGCAGCAGATCTTCGGGCACCCGGGGCGTGCCGCGCTGCGCCAGGTAGCCGGGCGAGGCCACCAGCAGGTAGCGGAAGTCGCCCAGCCGGCGAGCGGACAGGCGTGAGTCGGCGGGCGCGCCCGTGCGCACCACGGCATCGAAGCCTTCCTCGATCACATCGACCAGCTGGTCGGTGAAGTCCAGGTCCAGCTCGATCTCGGGATATGCCCGCATGAACTCGCCCAGCACCGGCAGCACCAGCGAACTGACCAGGGGCAGGCTGACCCGCAGCCGGCCGCGCGGCGCGGTGCTGGCCTGCGACAGTTCCAGCTGCGCGGCCTCGATCTCAGCCAGGATGCGGCGGCTGCGCTCCAGGAACAGCGCGCCCTCGGCCGTCAGCGTGATGCTGCGCGTGCTGCGGTGGAACAGGCGCACGCCCAGCCGGTCCTCCAGCCTTGCCACGCTCTTGCCTATGGCCGATGCCGAGACTCCCAGCAGCCGGCCGGCCGCCACGAAACTGCGGGTCTCGGCGACCTGCACGAACACCAGGAAACCGTTTAGGCTGTCCAAGGCCACTCCTTCATTGCGGACAGAAAGCTCCGCATAGCCCGGAAATCTACCCCACTTTTTCTTTAATCGCGGGCTTTCTATCGTCGGAACCCTGTTCATTTGATCCCGGGAATTCCCATGACGATTGCCCTTTCTGCAGCGCCTTCAGCACCTGCGGCGCCCACTGCGCTGCCTGCAGCCCCGTTGAACTCGCCCCTGTCCGACCGCGTCCAGGCCGTGGTCCGGCAGGCGCTTGAGGCGCAGCGCCTGGTCGGCGCCGTGGTGCTGGTGGCGCGTGGCGGCGCGCTGGTCCACCGCCAGGCCGCGGGCTGGGCCGACCGCGAGCGCGGGCTGCCCATGGCCGTGGATGCGGTGTTTCGCCTGGCCTCGGCCAGCAAGCCCATCGTCTCGGCTGCCGCGCTGGTGCTGGTGGCGCGGGGACTGCTGGCGCTGGACGAGGGGGTGGAGCGCTGGCTGCCCCGGTTCCGCCCCCGGCTGGCCGATGGCGGGCCCGCCCGCATCACCGTGCGGCAGCTTCTCAGCCACACGGCGGGGCTGGGCTACCGCTTCTTCGAGGCCGATGCACAGGGCCCTTATACGCTGGCCGGTGTATCGGACGGCATGGATGGCTCGGGCATCAGCCTGGCGGAGAACCTGCGCCGCATCGCCAGCGTGCCGCTGCTGTACGCGCCGGGCACGGCGTGGGGCTACTCGCTGGCCACCGATGTGCTGGGCGCCCTCATTGAACAGGTGCACGGCAGGCCGCTGGACCAGGCCGTGCGCGAGCTGGTGACCGGGCCGCTGGGCATGACCGATACCGGCTTTGCCGTCACCGATGCGCTGGCCGCACAGCGCGTGGCCACGGCCTATGTCAGCGATGTGCCGCAGCCCCATCCGCTGGCCGAGGGCGAGACCGTGTCGCCCTTCGAGGGGAGCATCGGCATTGCCTTCAGCCCTTCGCGCATCTTTGACGCCCAGGCCTTTGCCTCCGGGGGCGCCGGCATGGCCGGGACGGCAGGCGATTTCCTGCGGCTGCTGGAAGCCCTGCGCCAGGGCGGCAACACCCTGCTGCCCGACGCCCTGGTCGCCGAGATGGCGCGGGACCAGACCGGCGGGCTGGCCCTGCCCAATGCGCCGGGCTTCGGCTTTGGCCTGGGCTTTTCCGTGCTGCGCGATGCGGCGCAGGCGGCATCGCCGGAGTCGGTGGGCACCTGGCGCTGGGGCGGGGCCTACGGGCATTCCTGGTTCGTGGACCGGGCGCAGGAGCTCAGCGTCGTGGCCTTCACCAACACCTTGTACGAGGGCATGTCGGGGCGCTTCGTCAACGATTTGCGCGACGCGGTCTACGGGGTTTGTGAGGTCCACGGGGCTTCGGGAGAGCCGCAATGACCGGAACAAGCCAGGACCGCCTGCCCGTTGCCTCCCTGCTGGCACTGGCCATGGCGGCCTTCATCACCATATTGACCGAGGCGCTGCCGGCGGGCCTGCTGCCGCAGATGGCCCAGGGCCTGGCCGTGACCGAGGCCTGGGTGGGCCAGACCGTCACCCTCTACGCCATAGGCTCCCTGGTGGCCGCCATACCGCTGACGGCCGCCACGCAGGGCATGCGCCGCCGCCCCCTGCTGCTGGCGGCGATCGCGGGCTTTGTCGTCGCCAACACGGTCACGGCCTTGTCCACGCACTTTGCGCTGACCCTGGTGGCGCGCTTTCTGGCGGGGGTCTCGGCCGGGCTGCTTTGGGCGCTGCTGGCCGGCTACGCGGCACGCATGGTGCCCGGCCATCTCAAGGGCCGCGCCATCGCCATTGCCATGGTGGGCACGCCGCTGGCGCTGTCGCTGGGCGTGCCGGCCGGCACCGTGCTGGGCCAGTGGGTGGGCTGGCGGCTGTGCTTCGGCCTCATGAGCGTGCTGGCGCTGGCGCTCATGGTCTGGGTGCGCGCCCGCCTGCCCGACTTTGCGGGGCAAGCGGCAGGCAGCCACCTGCCGCTGCGGCGCGTGTTCACCCTGGCGGGCGTGCGCCCCGTGCTGTTCGTGGTGCTGGCCTTCGTGCTGGCGCACAACATTCTCTACACCTACATCGCGCCCTTCCTGGCGGTGGCGGGCATGGCCGCGCGCACGGACCTGGTGCTGCTGGTGTTCGGCGCCACCTCCGTGCTGGGCATCTGGATCACCGGCGTGCTGATCGACCGCCACCTGCGCGCGCTCACGCTGGCCAGCATTGCGCTGTTCGCTTTGTCCACGCTGATGCTGGGCGTGGCCGCAGATGCGCCGGCCCTGGTGTATGCGGCGGTGGCCGTCTGGGGCCTGGCCTTTGGCGGTGCCGCCACGCTGCTGCAGACCGCCATTGCCCACACGGCGGGCGAGGCCGCCGACGTGGCGCAGTCCATGCTGGTCACGGCCTGGAACATGGCGATTGCCGGCGGCGGCATCGTGGGCGGCCTGCTGCTGGCGCGCATGGGCGTGGGCGCCTTCACGCCCGTGCTGCTGGCGCTGCTGGGCGCATCGCTGGCCGTGGTGTGGGCGGCCAGGCGGCACGGGTTTCCTGCGGTGTGCAGGTAGGGCAGGGGCAGGGCGCGGCCTGGCCGCCTCAGGGGAGCTGAGAGGTGCCAGGCTGTCGCTGAGGCACTTCATTGCGCTGGCCCAGCCAGCCCAGCAACTGCGCCTTGTCCATGGGCCGGGCAATGTGATAGCCCTGTCCCTCCTGGCAGCCCATGGCGCGCAGGGCCTGCCAGGCGCTGGCGTCCTCTATGCCTTCGGCCAGGACCTGCAGGCCGAGCTTGCGGCCCAGTTGGGCGATCATTTCGGCGATGCGCGCCTCCTGTGATTCGCCAAGCTGGCGCACGAAGCTGCGGTCGATCTTGATGCGGTCCAGCGGCAGGCGCTCCAGGTAGCTCAGCGAGGAGTAGCCGGTGCCGAAGTCGTCGATGGCAATGGTCACGCCCAGCGTGCGCAGGGCGCTGAGCGTGGCCTGCAGCAGCTGGGTGGGCAGCACGGCCACCGACTCGGTGATCTCCAGCTCCAGTTGCGCGCCCTGCAGGCCGTGCTCTGCCAGGGCGTTGCTCACGGTCTGCAGAAAGCCCGGGTCCTGCAGCTGCACGGTGGAGACATTGACGGCCATGCGCCTGGGGGCGCGGCCGGCGTCCAGCAGTTCGCGCATGGTGCGGCAGGCCGTGGCCAGCACCCATTGGCCCAGCGGCACGATGAGGCCCGAATGCTCGGCCACCGGAATGAAGCGGTCGGGCGGCACGAAGCTGCCGTCCTGCCGGCGCCAGCGCAGCAGGGCCTCCAGGCCGACCAGGGCATGGGTTTCCAGGTCCACCTGGGGCTGGTAGACCAGGAAGAGCTGGGCGCCGTCGATGGCGGCGCGCAGGTCGGACAGCAGCAGGGCGCGGTCGCGCGCCTCCATGCCCATCTGCTCGGAGTACTCCAGCAGCTGGCCGCGGTGATCCCGCTTGGCGCGCTTGAGGGCGATGGTGGCGTCCTTGACCAGGTCGGTGCCGGCCTGGCGCTCATGGGGCAGGTACACGTAGCCGCAGGTCAGCGAGACCTTGTGCGGCACGCCGTCCACGGCCAGCGGCTGGCGGGCGCAGTCCAGCAACTGGGCCAGGGCCACCTCGTCGGTGGGGCCCAGGATGCCGAAGGTGTCCGATCCCACGCGCGCCAGCAGCACGCCTGCGGGCAGCGCGCTGGCCAGGCGGCGGGCCATGGCTTCGAGCAGGCGGTCGCCGAAGCGGTGGCCCATCACGTCGTTGGTGGCGCTGAAGTCGTCGATATCCACCAGGGCCAGCACATGGTCACGCGTGCCGCGCCACACGCATTCGTCCACTTTTTCCACGAAGTGGGCGCGGTTGGGCAGGCAGACCAGGGGGTCGAAGTAGGCGGACTGGTGCAGGCGCTCCAGCAGGCCGCGGTTGTGCAGCAGCGTGCGCAGGTTGGCGCAGAAGACTTCGAGCAGCTGGCGGTCCAGTGCGCTGTGCGAGGCTGGCGCGTCGATGAAGACGGCCATGTCCTGCTCGTCGCCCCGGCCTATGTACAGGGCCACGCCGCGCTGCACGCCGTAGATGTTGCGCCGCGCCTGCAGCGCCTGGCGCAGCAGGCGCAGCCCGCGCGAGGCCAGCACGGTGGCGATGGGCTGGTCGATGAGCCGGGCGAATGGCCCCGTGGCCGCGAGCACGCGGTAGGGCTCGGCCGGGTGCGTGCCCTCCGAGCAGACCAGGCCTTCGCTGGCCACGCCCAGCAAGGTGGCCAGCTGGGTGATCACGCCCCGCGCGAAGGCGTGCAGATTGGTTTCCTCCAGCAGCGAGGCGCTGGAGCGCACCATCAGCTCCAGGCTGCGGCGGTTGGCCTCGATGGCGCACAGCTGCTCGTAGGAGCGCACGGCGGTCACCACGATGGCCAGCAGCCGGTCGGGCGTGAGTTCGGTCTTGGTGCGGCAGTCGTTGATGTCGTAGCGCAGCAGGGTTTCAAGATCGGGCGCCTGGCCCGGGCGGCCGGTGCGCAGCACGATGCGGCTGTTGCGCAGGCCGGCCGTGTAGCGGATGAAGTCCACCAGGTCCAGCCCGGCGCCCGTGCCATCGGTCACGGCGTCGAGCACCACCACGGCCAGGTCCTGCTCGCTGCGCAGCAGGTTGCGCGCCTGCGTGCCGGAGCGGGCGTAGAGGAACACCAGCGGCCGGCCGAACAGGGTGTGGCCTTCCAGCGCCAGGCGGAAGGCGGCGTGTACGTCGGGGTCGCTGTCCACGATCAGCACCCGCCATTCAGGCCCGGGCACGGGCGATGGCGGGGGCGGCTGCAGAGCCGGCTGCAGGAGGGCGGAAGCAGGGGCGGGCGCCCTGGGCGCCCGTGCGCGCATCACGAAACTCATGCCTCAGCCCTGTCCGTGTCCGCGCCGCTCAGGCCGTGGCATGGTCTGCCGCGCGCACGACCTGGTTGCGCCCGCTGCGCTTGGCGGCGTACAGCGCCTCGTCGGCCAGGCTGTAGGCGTCGTCGAAGCGGCCGCCGCTCGGGCGCCAGCTCACGCCGAAGCTGGCCGTGATGCAGCTGGCGTCGGGCAGGCCGAAGGGATGGGCCTCGATGGCGGCCCGCACCTGCTCGGCCACGCACACGGCGCCGTCGCTGTCGTGCTGGGGCAGCAGCACGGTGAATTCCTCGCCGCCCACGCGGCCGATGTGGGCCGTGGCCGGCACGGCCGCCTTGAGGCAGCGCACCACGCCCAGGATCACGCTGTCGCCCACGGGGTGGCCGAAGCTGTCGTTCACGCGCTTGAAGTGGTCTATGTCCAGCACGATCAGGGCCAGCCCCTGCTGGGTGAAGTGGCGGTTCACGCGCTCGATGATGGCCGCGCGGTTGAGCACGCCGGTCAGCGGGTCGTGCGTGGCGCGGTATTCCAGCTCGCCGGCCAGCTCCTGCAGGCGCTGGTTGAGCTGGGTCATCTCCAGCTCGGCCCGGTCGCTGCGGCGCACCAGCCGGCGTGTTTCGCGCAGCAGGCGCTCATAGGCGGTCAGCAGCACGCCCAGGGCCTGGTGGCAGGCCTGGGCGCCGGCTTCTTCGCCCCGGTCGTGGGCGGCGCGGGCCGCCAAAAGGGCCTGGTGCTCGGCATCGAAGAGGTCCGCGGGAGCGGCCACGGTTTCCATCACGCCGCCTTCACGGGGTGGCCGGTGAAGGCGATGGCGGGAAAGTCGTCGCGCAGCTCCTCGCCAAACTCGCAGATGGTGTCGTCTTCCTCGTCGTGGTACCAGTGCAGGGTCACGGGGCGGCCGGCCTCGGCGGCGCCGCTCAGTGCCTCGATCAGGTTGAACAGCATCTTGGTGCTGGAGCTGTTGAAGTAGGCCAGCGCGATGTGCACCTCGATGCGCGCCTGCTGCTGCGCCGGCTGCGGCTGGGCCAGGTAGTCCTTGAGGCGGGCCAGGATGCCGCCGTAGAAGGCGGCGGCGTTCTCGGGATAGGACTCGCCACGCAGGTGCAGCGTGTGCGTGTCGAACTGGAAGTCCACTTCCGGGGAACTGGGAGTCGGTGCGATGTAGAGGTTGTCCATGCGTGATCTCGGTGCGTTGTCCGTGCCTGCGGGCCGGGCCTGTCCAGGCCTGGTGCCGGAGCGACGGCTCAGAGCGTGGCTTTCAGGTAGAAGACGGGCCGGCCGTCCACGGTCTGGGCGGGATCGAAGTCGAACTGCAGCGGCTCGCGCGCATCGCGGGCCAGGGTCAGGAAACCCATGCCCGCGCCCTTGCTGCCTTCGGGCGCGTCATCGCGCAGCGACTGGCGGCAGGCCTTCTTGATCTCGTCCAGCGTCATGCTGCGCAGGGCGTCGAGCTTGGCGCGCAGCGCCTCGCCCATGCCCGGCTCGATGGGGTTGGCGCACAGCAGCACGAAGCTGCCGTCGTCCTCGCGGCGGATGCAGACCGCGCCGTGGCGCAGCTCGCCATCGTCCTGGTGGGGCGGGGTCAGGGCATCGGCCGAGTAATGGATGATGTTCTGCGCCATCTCGACGAAGGACGAGAACAGCTTGCGCCGCGTGGGGCCCGGCACGCCGGCCACTTCCAGCTGCAGCCGCACGGCCTCGGCCATGGCCGCGACGATGTTCTGCGAGAAGTAGCCCACGTAGTAGAAGATCACCTGGTGCTGGCGCGCCAGGTGGAAGAAGCTGCCGTACTTGTCGGCGATCTGTGCGGAGGGCATGGGAGGCATTCAGGTTCTGAAGCAGAAAAAGGTCAGGTCGTCGCGGCGGTGGTGTTCGCCCTGCCAGGCCTGCAGGGCGGCCAGCAGGGCGCGGTTGATCTCGGCGGGCGTGCGGCCGGCCTGCTCCAGCAGCAGCTCGCGCACGCGCTTCTTGCCGAAGGTGATGCCGCGCGGGCCGCCGACCTGGTCGATCAGGCCGTCGGTGGTGATGAAGACCAGGGCGGCGGCGGGCAGCTCCAGGTCGATGTTGTTCCAGGCGAAGTCGAACTCGCTGTCCACATAGCCCACGCCCTTGCGCTGGCCATCGAGCACCTCCACCGCCTCGGCGCCGGGGCGCAGCACGAACAGCGCAAGGCGCGCGCCTGCAAAGCGCAGGCGCCGGCGCGCGGTCTCGAACCAGAAGCAGGCCGCGTCCAGCCCGTCGTCGGAGCCGGGCGTGCCATCCTTGCCATCGAGCTGGCCCAGCATCTGCTTGACGCTGCGGTTCACATGGCCCAGCAGCGCGGCCGGGTCGCGCGGGCCGTGCTCCTTGATGGCCTGGCTCAGGCTGCTGGTGGCGATCAGCGTCATGAAGGCGCCGGGCACGCCGTGGCCCGTGCAATCGGCCACGGTGGCAAACCAGCCATCGCCGTCCTGGCTGAACTGGTAGAAGTCGCCGCCGACCACATCGCGCGGCTCCCAGACCAGGTCGGCGCCGGGGCAGGCGCGTGCCAGGGCCTCGCGCGAGCTGCGCAGCAGCGACTGCTGGATCACGCTGGCGTACTCGATGCTGTGCATGATCTGGCGGTTGCGCGCCACCTGCATGTCCGCCACCGCGCGCATCAGCTGCAGACCGTTGCCCACGCCCGCGAACAGGCCGTCGCGCGTGATGATGAAGCCATCGGTCAGCGCCTTTTCGCCGTACTCCACGGTCTTCACGGTCAGGGTGTCTATGTCGGTGGAGGCATCGACCACCAGCGGCTCCTTGTCCATGAAGGCGATGCAGCTCTTCTTGCCGTACAGCTCCATGCGAAACGGCTTGCTGAACTGGGACAGGAAGATGCTGCGGTTGATCAGGCCGATGGGGCGGTTGCCCTCCACCACGGGCAGGCTGATCAGGTCCCGGTGGCGCGTGAAGACCTCGAGCACCTTCTCGTTGGTCTCGTCGGCGGTCATGCAGGGAACGGGGGTACACAGGTCCGCTGCGCTGGGTGGGCGGAAACGTGGCCTGGAATCGCTCAGGTAGGCGCGGGACTCATCCATGGAAGGCACATCGCAAAATTGTTAAGGAATGTTACGTTTTCCTTGTTGCAGTTTTGTGACGCGCACGGTCCTGGTTGGCATGCACTTCTCTTGCGCATAACCATGCGCCAAAAGCTTCGTTGTGGCGTGGCACGGCGGTTCCTAGCATGAGGGCTTCCCACCCATGCAAGCACTGAGGAGAGACGCCGTGAACGCTGTCACCGAAGCCAGCCACCTGAGCACCGTGGCCCAAGACCTGGAGCAGGACCCGCAACAGCCGCTGCAGATCCAGCCCCTGTCCGGCCGCATAGGCGCCGTGGTCCACGGCGCCAGGCTGTCGGGCGAGCTGGCGGCCGAACAGTTCACGCAGATCCATGCGGCCCTGCTGCGCCACCGCGTGCTGTTCTTCCGGGGCCAGCACCATCTGACGGATGCATCGCACCAGGCCTTTGGGCGGCTGTTCGGCGAGATCGAATCGCACCCCACCGTGCCTGCCCCGGACGGCACGGCCTTTCTGGAGCTCAATTCCCAGCATGGCGGCCGCGCCGATTCCTGGCATACCGACGTCACCTTCAAGGCGGCCTTTCCCAAGGTCTGCGTGCTGCGCGCCGTCACGCTGCCCGGCCATGGCGGCGACACCGTCTGGGCCAATACCGTGGCCGCCTATGAGGGCCTGCCCGAGCCGCTCAGGCAACTGGCCGAGCAGCTGTGGGCCGTGCATGGCAACGACTACGACTACGCCGAGAACTTCCGCCAGAACGCGGCCAGCCAGACCGAGACCGCAGGCCGCGCCAGCTACCGCAAGGTGTTCACGCGCAAGACCATCGAGTCGGAGCAGCCGCTGGTGCATGTGCACCCCGAGACCGGAGAGAAGGCGCTGCTGCTGGGCCACTTCGCCAAGCGCATCAAGGGCCTGCGCGCCAATGAATCGACGGCGCTGCTGCAGCTGTTCAACGAACGCATCATCCGGCTGGAGAACACCGTGCGCTGGCAGTGGGCGCAGGGCGCGTGGCCATCTGGGACAACCGCGCCACGCAGCACTACGCCATCAACGACTACGGAGATGCCCACCGCGTGGTGCGCCGCGTCACCGTGACCGGCACCGTGGCCACCAGCGTGGACGGCCGCCACAGCGTGGACATCACGGTGCCCGAGCCGCTGGCGGCCTGACTGCCCGTGCTATCGGGCAGCGCGCTGCCTGACCGCGTCTTCGTGCAGCGACTCGCTGAGCTGGTCCACGACGATGGACCACGACGCATCGGCCTTGAGCTGCTCGGCCAGGAACTGGCGCTGCGCATCGCTCCAGTAGGGCGCATCCACCACATCCACATCGGCGGCCAGCTGGTGCGCGCGGATGAAATCGGCAATGGCCTGGTCACTGGCATCCAGGCCCAGCTGCAGGAAGAGATTGGACATGCGTACGACGGAGTTGTTCATGAAGGCGTGTGGATGTGTGTGGGATGAGAGGGCGCTATCTTCCCCGATTTGACCGGCCCTGCGGCCCGGTTGCGGTCATTCGTTGAGCGGGTAGGTGCAGGCTGACAGCCTGCCGCGCTCCGGGCCAGCGTGCGCGCGGCGACCGCCCCACTAGCATGGGGACATGATCACTGCTTTCCCCGTTTCCGCATGGCCGCCGACCTGATCGTGGCCCGCCCCGAAGGCCTGTACTGCGCGGCCGGCGACTTCTACATCGACCCCTGGCGGCCCGTGGACCGGGCCGTGATCACGCATGGCCACTCCGACCACGCGCGCGCCGGCCACGCCCATTACCTGGCCCATGAAGACAGCGCCGGCGTGCTGCGCGCACGGCTGGGCGCGGACATCACGCTGCAGACCCTGCCGTATGGCGAAGCCATCGATCACCACGGCGTGCGCATCTCCCTGCACCCGGCCGGCCATGTGCTGGGATCGGCCCAGGTGCGGCTGGAGCATGGCGGCCAGGTCTGGGTGGCCTCGGGCGACTACAAGACGGAGGCCGACGGCACCTGCACCCCCTTCGAGCCCGTGCGCTGCGACACCTTCATCACCGAATCCACCTTCGGCCTGCCCATCTACCGCTGGCCCCGCCAGCCCGAGCTCATGGCCGACATCAACGCCTGGTGGCAAGCCAATGCGGCCCAGGGCCGGCCCTCGGTGCTGCTGTGCTATGCCTTCGGCAAGGCCCAGCGCATCCTGCACGGGGTGGACCGCCGCATCGGCCCCATCGTCGTGCATGGCGCGGTGGAGCCGCTCAATGCCGTGTACCGCGCAGCGGGCGTGGACCTGCCGCCCACGCTGCGCGTGACCGACCCCGGCGTGGATGCACAACTGCTCAAGACCGCCCTGGTGCTGGCGCCGCCTTCGGCGCAGGGCACGCCGTGGATGCGCCGGTTTCCCGGCCATGCTGACGCCTTTGCCAGCGGCTGGATGCAGCTGCGCGGCACGCGCCGGCGCCGTGGCGTGGACCGGGGCTTTGTCATGTCCGACCATGCCGACTGGCCCGGCCTGCAGTACGCCATAGGCGCCACGGGTGCCGAGCGTGTCTTCGTCACGCACGGCAGCGTGGCGGTGCTGGTGCGCTGGCTGCGCGAGCAGGGCCTGGATGCGCAAGCCTTCCAGACCGAATACGGCGATGAGGACGAGGCTGCCGCCGCCCAGGCTGCACCGGATGAGGCGCCCGCCCCATGAAGGATTTCGCCGCCCTCTACCGCGCGCTGGACGCCAGCACCGCCAGCCGCGACAAGCAGGCCGCGCTGCAGGCCTATCTGCGCGCCGCCGCGCCTGCCGATGCGGCCTGGGCCGTCTACTTCCTGGCCGGCGGCAAGCCGCGCCAGCTGGTGCCCACCAAGGTCTTGAAGGAGCTGGCGCGCGAGGCTGCCGGCCTGCCCGAATGGCTGTTCGACGAAAGCTACGAGGCCGTGGGCGACCTGGCCGAAACCATTGCGCTGCTGCTGCCGCCACCCGGTGACGCGCACGACCTGGGCCTGGCCGCCTGGGTCACGGACCACCTGCTGCCGCTGCGCGGCATGGCGCCCGAGGCGCTGGCGGACACGCTGCGCATGCAATGGGCGCGGCTGGCGGCCGATGAGCGGCTGGTCTACTTCAAGCTGATCACCGGCGCCTTCCGGGTCGGCGTGTCGCGGCTGCAGGTCACGCAGGCGCTGGCGGCCGTCAGCGGGGTGGATGCCAAGCGCATCGCCCAGCGGCTCATGGGCTACACCCACATCGGCGCGCGGCCCGGGGCGGCCGACTACCTGCGGCTGGTGGCAGGCGAGGAGGAAGGCGATGACGCGCATGCGGGCGAAGCCCGGGGCCACCCCTATCCCTTCTTCCTGGCCCATCCGCTGCAGTTGCCGCTGGAGCAGTTCGACGCCGTGCTCGGCCCGCCGTCCCAATGGGTGGTGGAGTGGAAATGGGACGGCATACGCGCCCAGATCGTGCGGCGCGGCAGCGGTGACGCGCTGGGCACCTGGATCTGGTCGCGCGGCGAGGAACTGGTGAGCGAGCGCTTCCCCGAGCTGCAGGCCATGGGCGATGCCTTGCCTGCGGGCACCGTGATCGACGGCGAGATCGTCGTCTGGGCCGCGCAGCAGGGCGAGGCGCCCGCCCATGTGCGCCCCTTTGCCGACCTGCAAAAGCGCATAGGCCGCAAGACCCTGGGCCCCAAGCTGCTGCGCGAGCTGCCCGTGGTGCTGCTGGCCTATGACCTGCTGGAGGAGGGCGGTCAGGACCTGCGCGCGTTGCCCCAGCATGAACGGCGCGCAAGGCTGGAGCAGCTGGTGGCCGCCGTGGCGCATCCGGCACTGCTGGCCAGCCCCGTGCTGCAAGGCGACAGCTGGGCCGCCCTGGCCGAACTGCGCGAGCAGGCCCGTTCCCTGGGCGTGGAGGGCATGATGCTCAAGGCCCGCGATGCCGCCTACGGCGTGGGCCGCACCAAGGACAGCGGCGTGTGGTGGAAGTGGAAGATCGATCCGCTGAGCGTGGACGCCGTACTCATCTACGCACAGCGCGGCCACGGCCGTCGCGCCAGCCTCTACAGCGACTACACCTTTGCCGTCTGGAACGCGCCGCCCGGCACCGAGGGCCGCGCCCTCGTGCCCTTCGCCAAGGCCTATTCGGGCCTGACCGATGCAGAAATGGCGCGCGTGGACGCCGTCATCCGCAAGACCACGGTGGAGAGCTTCGGCCCCGTGCGCAGCGTGCGGCCCACCCTGGTGTTCGAGCTGGGCTTCGAGGGCATTGCGCGCAGCGCACGCCACAAGAGCGGTATTGCCGTGCGCTTTCCGCGCATGCTGCGCTGGCGCGAGGACAAGCCTGTGCAGGAGGCCGACTCCATCGACACGCTGGCCGCCCTGCTGCCGCACTCCGACCCGTGACCGATGAATGACCGACCCGTGACCCACCCTTGACGCACCGCGCCATGGCCACCCGTTCCCCCCACCCCCTCGCCACCGCCTGGCTTGCCGCACGGGGCTGGAAGCCCTTTGCCTTCCAGCGCGCCGTGTGGAAGGCGCTGGCCCAGGGCCACAGCGGCCTGCTGCATGCCACCACGGGCGCAGGCAAGACCTATGCGGTCTGGCTGGGCGCGCTGCAGGCCTTTGCGCAGGCCTCCAACGCGCCTGCACAGGCCCCTCTCCAGGCCCCTGCCCAGGCCCCACCCAGCAGGAGAAAACCCGCCGCCGCACCCCTGACCGTGCTGTGGATCACGCCCATGCGCGCCCTGGCGGCCGACACGCTCAAGGCGCTGCAGACGCCCTTGCAGGCGCTGGCCCAGGACCATCCCGCGCTGGCGCGCTGGACCGTGGGCGCACGCACGGGCGATACGGGAAGCGCCGAGCGCAGCGCGCAGTCGCGCCAGCTGCCCACCGTGCTGGTCACCACGCCCGAGAGCCTGTCCCTGCTGCTGGCGCGGGCCGATGCGCGCGAGCTGCTGGGCTCCGTGCGCCTGGTGGTGGCCGATGAATGGCACGAGCTGCTGGGCAACAAGCGCGGCGTGCAACTGCAGCTGGCCCTGGCACGGCTGCGCGGCTGGAGACCGCAACTGAGCGTCTGGGGCATGTCGGCCACGCTGGGCAATCTGGACGAAGCCATGCAGACCCTGCTGGGCCTGGACGACCATGGCCAGCCGCGGCCCGGCGTACTGGTCCAGGGCCAGGTGGACAAGCGCCTGGTGGTGGACACCTTGCTGCCCGATCGGCCCGAGCGCTTTTCCTGGGCCGGCCACCTGGGCCTGGCCATGCTGCCGGCCGTGGTGCGCGAGCTCGAAGCCACGGCGGGCTCCACCCTGGTCTTTGTGAACGTGCGCTCGCAGGCGGAGCTCTGGTACAAGGCGCTGCTGGAGGCCCGGCCCGACTGGGCCGGCCTGCTGGCCATACACCATGGCTCTCTGGACCGGGGTGTGCGCGAATGGGTGGAGGCCGGGCTCAAGGCCGGCACGCTCAAGGCCGTGGTCTGCACCAGCAGCCTGGACCTGGGCGTGGACTTCCTGCCCGTGGAGCGCGTGCTGCAGATCGGCTCGGCCAAGGGCATTGCACGGCTGCTGCAGCGCGCGGGCCGCTCGGGCCATGCGCCGGGCCGGCCCTCGCGCATCACCCTGGTGCCCACGCACAGCCTGGAGCTGGTGGAGGCCGCCGCCGCCCGCGCCGCCGTGCGCGCGCAGCAGGTGGAAATGCGTGCCAGCCCCCGCCAGCCCGTGGACGTGCTGGTGCAGCACCTGGCCACCGTGGCCCTGGGCGGCGGCTTCGTGCCCGATGAGCTGTATGCCGAAGTGCGCCGCACCGTCGCCTACGCCGGGCTGGCGCCTGCGGTCTGGCAGTGGTGCCTGGACTTCGTGCACCGCGGCGGCCCCTCGCTGGCCGCCTATCCCGACTACCAGCGCGTGCGGCCCGACGCGGAGGGCATCTGGCGCATGCCTGATGCGCGGCTGGCGCGCAGGCACCGCGCCAACATCGGCACCATCGTCAGCGACGCCAGCATGAGCGTGCAGATCCTGCATGGCGCGCGGCTGGGCAGCATGGAAGAGAGCTTTCTGTCGCGCCTGTCGCCCGGCGATGCCTTTGTCTTCGCGGGCCAGGTGCTGGAGCTGGTGCGCATCGAGGACATGACCGCCTACGTGCGCCGCGCCGCCAGAACACGGCCCACCGTGCCGCGCTGGGCGGGCGCGCGCATGCCGCTGTCCACCGTGCTGGCCGACTTCGTGGTGCAGCAATTGGCGCTGGCGGCAGCGGGCGACTACCACTCGCCCGAGCTGCGCTGCGTGCGCCCCCTGCTGGAGGTGCAGCAGCGCTGGTCGGCCCTGCCCACGCCCGGCACGCTGCTGGCCGAAACCCTGCGCACGCGCGAAGGCTGGCATCTGTTCCTCTACCCCTTTGCGGGCCGCCATGCCCATACGGGGCTGGCCAGCCTGCTGGCCTGGCGTGCCGCGCAGGGCGAGACGGGCACCTTCTCCATCGCCGTCAACGACTACGGGCTGGAGCTGCTGAGCGCCACCGAGCGTGACTGGGCCGCCATGCTGCCCGAACTGCTGCGCGCCGAGCCGGTGCAGGCCGTGGCGGCGCCCGGACGTGTCTCTGCCACGGAGGCGGGCGCCATGCGCAATACCGCCAATGCCGACCGCCACTGGGACCAGGCCGCCGAGGATGTCCACCTGGCGGGCGATGACGCCCGCCACGCCCTGCTGCACGAAGTGCTGGCCAGCCTCAACGCCACCGAGATGGCAAGGCGGCGCTTCCGCGAGATAGCGCGGGTGTCCGGCCTGATCTTCCAGAGCCACCCGGGCGAGCGCCGCAGCGCGCGCCAGCTGCAGGCCTCGGCCCAGCTGTTCTTCGAGGTCTTTCGCAAGTACGACGACATGAACCTGCTGCTGCGCCAGGCCGATGAGGAAGTCCTGAGCCAGGAACTCGATGTCGCCCAGCTGCTGGCCGCGCTGCGCCGCATGCAGGCGCAGACGCTGGTGGTGAGCGCGCTGCGCCGTCCCAGCCCGTTTGCCTTTCCGCTGATGGTGGAGCGCTTTCGCGAAAAGCTCACCAACGAGCACCTGGCCGACCGCATCGCGCGCATGCTGGCCCAGCTGCACGAGGCGGCAGACACTGCGGGCGCGGTCAGCGAGCCGCGCGTGCAGGATGTCGTGCCGCCCGATCCGCCGCTGCGCCCGCGCAAGAAGGCCAGTGCAGGCCATGCCGCAAAGACCGCCAGGCCGGCCCAGGCTGCGGCCGAGGAACAGGCCACGGCCGCCGTGCGCCGCACGCTGGACTTTTCGCTGTCCGCGCCGGACGGCCCAGAGGCCGATGCGGCCAGCCGCCAGCGCAGCCAGCGCCGTGTACGCAAACCCTCGCGGCCCTTGCCGCTGCTGTGAAACCATGCCCCTCCTGAAAGGCCACGCACTGTTGCCAAGTCCTGTTCTCTCCGACGCCCTGGCCGGCAGCCTGGGCATCCTCCTGGCGGGCGAGCCCGTCCACCTGCTGGCCCAGCACGCCCTGTGGTGGCCCGCCCAGGGCACGCTGTTCATTGCCGACCTGCACCTGGGCAAGGCCGCCACCTTCCGCGCGCGCGGCATTCCCGTGCCGGCCGGCACCACCCAGGGCAACCTGGAACGGCTGTCAGCGCTGCTGCAGGGCCTGCCGGTGCGCCGGCTGGTCGTTCTGGGCGACTTCCTGCATGCCGCGCAGGCCCGCACGCCGTCCGTGCTGGCCGCCCTGGCCGACTGGCGACTCCGCCACGCGGCGCTGGAGGTGGTGCTGGTGCGTGGCAACCACGACAGCCATGCGGGCGACCCGCCGTCCGCGCTGGGCATCGGCGTGGTGGACGAACCCTGGCGCCTGGGGCCATTCGCGGGCTGCCATTACCCGCAGGAGGCTCCTGCCTGCCATGTGCTGGCCGGCCATGTCCACCCCGCTGTCGTGCTGCGCGGCCCGGGGCGAGATGCGCTGCGCCTGCCGTGCTTTGCCGTCCATGCCGGCTTCACCCTGCTGCCGGCCTTCGGCCTTTTCACCGGCATGGCCAGCCTGCCGCCCGGTCCTGGCCACCAGCGCTTTGCCGTAGGCGGCGGGCGGGTCTGGGCCGTTCCCGGTGGAGGGGGCGGGATGTAATCAGGCGTAATTTTCTGAAGGATCGTTGTTCCCTACAGTGCGCTTGCGCCCGCACGGCGGGGCAGCAGAAAGCGCCGCAGCGCTTTTTTGATCCATCAGGAGAGATGCATGGGCGTTCAACTCAACTTCGTCAATCAATCGAACGACGCAAACAACTCGCAGATCGTCATCTTCCAGAAAAACGTGGCCAGCGATTTCGAGGAACTGGCCGTGGCCTGGCGGGTCATCAAGTACTGCGGCCAAGGCGACAACCACCCATTCACCTTCCCGCTGGGCCTGCAGGTCGGTGCCAGCGACAGCTATGGCAACCACACGCCCCAGCTGGAGGCGCAGTTCGGCCAGCAGTTCCAGCTGTCCCTGAGCAGCAGCGGCGATCGCCTGGCGCCCGCAGGCTATGGCGCAAGCTCCAACGAAGTGCAGGTGCTCAACTCGCTGCCCCGGGGCGCCATCAATGCCAGTTGCTACAAGGACGGCCGGCTGCTGGCCGTCAAGACCGCGATTGCCCCCCAGCAAAAGGCCGTGTTCGAATTCAAGCCCACCATCTGGATCGGGGTGGTCTCGCAGATCGAACAGGGCCAGGTCATGAACTCGGCCATCCTGGGCGACATCAACACCGAGATCTCCCTGCTGGGCATCTCGCGCGCCGACATCGTGATGCGAGGCGGCGGTGCGGGCGCCGGGTCCACGCCGTTCTCGTTCACGCTGGAGAACGTCGTGATGTGCTGAGGCCTGCCCCGCACCCCCGACTGGGGGGGGCAGGCACATCGGATGACGACTCCGTGACAGTTGTCACACCTCTGTCATGGAGGCGGCCAAGAATCCCGCACTTGTCCGGCCCGCGCAGGCCACTCCCCGCAGGTGCCCCACCCATCCATGACTGACGCAGCCTCCCCCCTGGCCCAGGCCAATGAAGACGCAGGCCTGATCTGCGGCTGGCGGTTTTTCTGCGACACGCAGCGGCGTGTGGAGGCCATGACGGCGCAGTCGGCCGCGCAGTGGCTGGGCGCAGAGCGTCCGCTCACCGAGCCGGGCCGGCGCGACTTCCTGTGGCTGCACTTCAACCTGGCCAATACCCAGTCCCTGCGCTGGCTGCAGCGCCACGCCGCGCTGCCCGAAGTCTTCTACACCACGCTGCGCGAGGGCCTGGCCTCCACGCGCATCGAGCGCTCCGATGACTCCCTGGTCGCCGTGCTCAACGATGTGAATTTCGAGTTCAACTTCGAGTCGGCCGACATCGCCACGCTGTGGATCTGCCTGGACGAGCGCCTGGTCGTCACCGCGCGCACCCAGCCCCTGCGCTCGGTCGATGCGCTGCGTGCCGGCGTGCGCCAGGGCGACAGCCCCGCCAGCACGGCCGAGCTGCTGGAACACCTGATGCGCACCCAGGCCGACGTGCTGGTCAAGGTGGTGCGCGAGACCACGGCGCGCGTGGACGACATAGAAGACGCCATCATCGCGCAGCGCTACCACCATCCGCGCGCCCACCTGGGCCGGCTGCGCCGGCTGCTGGTGCGCCTGCAGCGCCTGCTGGCGCCCGAGCCGGCCGCGCTGTTTCGCCTGCTGCAGCAGCCCCCCGCCTGGATGGGCGAGGACGATCGCCGCGGCCTGGCCGCCGCCAGCGAGGAGTTCTCGCTCATGCTGCGCGACATGCAGACCCTGCAGGACCGCATCAAGCTGCTGCAGGAAGAAGTGGCCGCCGCCGTGAATGAGGACAACAGCAACAGCCTCTTCGTGCTGACCGTGGTCACCGTGCTGGCCCTGCCCATCAACATCCTGGCCGGCCTGTTCGGCATGAACGTGGGCGGCATACCCCTGGCAGAGCACGAGCACGGCTTCTGGATCGTGGTGTCCATCGTGATCGCCTTCACCGTCATTGCCGCCTGGCTGGCGTTTCGCAAGAAGCGGTACAGGGATTAGCGTCTCAAGCCGCCACAACCCTCGCCCCGAACGCCACCGCCCGCAACTTGCCCAGCAGCGGCCACACCAGCATCAGCAGGGCCAGCGTGGTGATGGTGCCCGACAGGCCGTTGTGCCAGAAGATGCCCAGCTCGCCCTGGCTGGAGAGCATGCTCTGGCGGAAGGCGTCTTCCATGCGGTCGCCCAGCACGATGGCCAGGACCATGGGCGCCAGCGGATAGTCCAGCTTCTTGAACACGTAGCCAACCACGCCGAAGACCAGCATGAGCCAGATGTCGGTGGCGTTGCCGTGCACGGTGAAGGCGCCGATGGCGCAGACCATGAGGATCATGGGCGCGACGATGGAAAACGGCACGCGCAGGATGGCGGCGAACAGCGGCACGGTGGCCATGACGATGACCAGCCCGGCGATGTTGCCCAGGTACATGCTGGCGATCAGTCCCCAGACGAAGTCCTTTTGCTCGGTGAACAGCAGCGGGCCGGGCTGCAGCCCCCAGATCATCAGCCCGCCCAGCAGCACGGCCGCCGTGGCCGAGCCCGGAATGCCCAGGGCCAGCATGGGCAGCAGGGCCGAGGTGCCGGCCGCGTGGGCGGCGGTCTCGGGGGCGAGCACGCCTTCGGGGTTGCCCTTGCCGAAGCTGTCGGGGTCGCGCGAGAACTTCTTGGCCAGCCCGTAGCCCATGAAGCTGGCCGCCACGGCGCCGCCGGGCGTCACGCCCATCCAGCAGCCCACCAGTGCCGAGCGCAGCATGGTCAGCCAGTAGCGCGGCAGCCGGGCCCAGGTCCTGAACACCACCTTGAGGTCGATGGAGGCCTTCTTGCCCTTGAAGGCCAGGCCTTCCTCGATGGTCATCAGGATCTCGCTGATGCCGAACAGGCCGATCACCACCACCAGGAAATCAAAGCCGCGCAGCAGCTCCGTGGAGCCGAAGGTCATGCGCAGGTCGCCCGAGATGGTGTCCATGCCCACGGCCGCCAGCAGCAGGCCCACGGCCATGGCGGCCACGATCTTGGCCTTGGGCTCCTTGCCCATGCCGATGAAGGAGCAGAACGTCAGGAAGAAGACCGCAAAGAACTCCGGCGGCCCGAACTGCAGCGCGAACGAGGCCACGACCGGCGCCAGGAAGGTGATCAGCATCACGCCCGAGATGGCGCCGATGAACGAGCCCGTGAAGGCCGTGGTCAGCGCGGCCCCCGCGTGGCCCTGCTGGGCCATGGGATAGCCGTCGAAGGTGGTGGCCACCGACCAGGCCTCGCCCGGGATGTTGAACAGCACCGAGGTGATGGCGCCGCCGAACAGCGCCCCCCAGTAGATGCACGACAGCAGGATGATGGCCGAGGTGGGCGACATGCCGAAGGTCAGCGGCAGCAGGATGGCCACGCCGTTGGGGCCGCCCAGGCCCGGCAGCACGCCGACCACGATGCCCAGCAGGATGCCCGTGAGCATCAGCCCCGTGTTCTGCCAGGTGGTGACGGCCGCGAAGCCGTGCGCGAGGTATTGGAGTTCGTCCATGGTGTTGCTCCGTGGCGGCGACAGGGGTCAATAGCCGAGCCAGGCTTCAAGCGGACCCTTGGGCAGGGGCACCTTGAACTGGATCTCGAAGACGTAGAACAGCAGCACGCTGGTGAAGCCCGACAGCGCCACGGCCTTCCACCAGGGATAACGACCCGCAAACACCATGAAGCCCGTGATGAACAGCACCGAGGCCGCGTAGATGCCCAGCGGCGCGATCACGGCGATGTAGGCCGTCAGCGGCAACAGCACCTGGGCCACGCGCTTGAGCTGCAGCCAGCTGGCGAACTGCTCCTGGCTGCGGCTGCGCAGCGCCTGCACGAAGACGGCGATGGCGCAGATGCCCAGCACGGCGCCCACGCGCAGCGGGAAGTAGCCGGCCTGCGGGCCGGTGTCGCTCCAGCCCGCGCCAATGCGCTGGTTGTCCCAGACCACGAGCACGGCCAGCGCCAGCAGCACGGCGGCCACGCCGTACTCCACATGGCGGCGGGACAGGCCGGGGGCCTGGGCTTCGGTGGCCACGCTGGAGGGCTGGGCCGGGGCTGCTGCTGCCGCTGCCGCTGAATTGGAGGAGGGCGGGGCAAGGTGGATGGCGTTGTCCATGGCGCGGCTCCTCACTTGGCGGCGGCGGCCACGCTGGCCGACAGGAAGCCGGCCTTCTTCATGATGTCGAGGTGGCGCGTCTCGTCCTTGGCCAGGAAGTCCACGAAGGCCTGCCCCGTCATGTACTCGGGCTTGAGCGCGTTTTTCTCCAGGTACTCCTTCCATTCGGGCGTGGCCACCACCTTGTGCATCACGCCTGCATAGAACTGCGCCTGCTCGGGCGTGGTGCCGGGCGGCAGGAAGAAGCCGCGCAGCATGGTGTATTGCACATCCAGGCCCTGCTCCCTGCAGGTGGGGATGTCCGACAGCGCCTGGCTGCCCGTGACCTTGGCCGTGTACTCGATGCGCTGCGTGTCGAACACGCACAGCGCCCGCACCTGGCCCGCGCGCCACTGCGCCATGGACTCGCTGGGGTTGTTGACGTTGGAGTCGATGTGCTTGCCCACCAGCTGCGTGCTGGCCTCGCCGCCGCCCTTGTAGGGGATGTAGGTGAACTTCACGCCGGCGGCCTGTTCCATGTTGGCGGTGATGATCTGGTCCTCGCGCTTGGAACTGGTGCCGCCCATCTTGAACTTGCCGCCGGCCTGCCGCGCGGCGGCCAGGTAGTCGGCAGGCGTCTGGTAGCCGGTCTCGGCATTGACCCAGAGCACGAACTGGTCCTGCGCGATCATGGCCACGGGATTCAGGTCGCGCCACTGGAAGGGCAGGGCCGTGGCCATGGGCAGGGTGAAGATGGCCGTGGAGGCCACCAGCAGCTTGTGCGGGTCGCGCGCCGAGGCCTTGACATCCAGAATGCCCTCGGCGCCGGAGGCGCCGGCCTTGTTGAGGATGACCACGGGCTGCTCGATCAGCTTGTGTTTGGTGACGATGGCCTGGATCACGCGTGCCATCTGGTCGGACGCGCCACCGGCCGAGAACGGCACGACGAGTTCGACGGACTTGGCGGGCTTCCACTGCGCCCAGGCTGCAGGGGCGAGGGTGATGGCGGCGGTGGCAGCGAGGGTGGCGACGGCAGCTGCCGCCAGGCGGTTGCGGGGCGATGTCATGTCTCTTGTCTCCTGTTATTTCCTGGTATTGGTGCAATCCACGATCAAGGGGGCGAGCCATGTGCTCCGGCTCTGCCAAGGGTTTTTGGCGCGGGGCCGATGGGTTCAGGCGGCCTTGCGCAGCGCACCGGCTGCGGCGTGGGCAGCGAAGTAGTCCATGGACGCCTGCACGCCGCTGCCGGCCAGACGGATGCCGGACAGCTTCAGGCCCATCTCCACGCCCGCCACCATGGCCAGCAGCGTGAGGTCGTTGCTGTCGCCCAGGTGGCCCATGCGGAACATGCGGCCCTTGAGCTTGCCCAGGCCCGCGCCCAGCGACAGGTCGAAGCGCGTGTGGATCAGGCGGCGCAGGGCGTCGGCATCCACGCCTTCGGGCGTGATCACGCCGGTGAGCACGGGCGAGTAGACCTGCGGATCGGCGCACTGGATGGGCAGGCCCCAGGCCTGGACGGCGGCGCGCACGCCGGCCGCCCAGCGCTGGTGGCGCGCAAACACCGTATCCAGCCCTTCGGCCAGCAGCATGTCCAGCGATTCGGACAGGGCGTACAGCAGGTTGGTGTTGGGCGTGTAGGGCCAGTAGCCGGTCTGGTTCATCTCCACGATCTCGTCCCAGGCCCAGAACGACTTGGGCAGCTTGGCGCTTTTGGCGGCCTCCAGCGCGCGTGGCGACAGCGCGTTGAAGCTGATGCCGGGCGGCAGCATCAGGCCCTTTTGCGAGCCGCTGATGGTCACGTCCACGCCCCATTCATCGTGGCGGTAGTCGGCACTGGCCAGGCCCGAGATGGTGTCCACCAGCAGCAGGGCCGGGTGGCCCGCCGCGTCGATGGCGCGGCGCACGGCGGCGATGTCCGAGGTCACCCCCGTGGAGGTCTCGTTGTGCACCACGCACACGGCGCGGATCCGGCGCTCCGTGTCCTTGCGCAGCCGCGCCTCGATCAGGCCGGCCTGCACGCCATGGCGCCAGCCCGGCGCCTGGGGCAGGTGCTCATCGGAGCCGCCATAGGACAGGAACTCGGTGGACAGGCCCAGGCGCGTGGCCATCTTCTGCCACAGCGAGGCGAAGTGGCCGGTCTCGAACATCAGCACATGATCGCCAGGGCTGAGCGTGTTGATCAGGGCCGCCTCCCAGGCGCCCGTGCCGGAGGCCGGGTAGATCACCACCGGATGCCGGGTCTTGAAGACCTGCTGGATGCCGGCCAGCACCTTGAGGCCGAGCTGGCCGAACTCCGGCCCCCGGTGGTCGATGGTGGGCAGGCTCATGGCCCGCAGGATGCGGTCGGGAACCGGGCTGGGGCCGGGGATCTGGAGGAAGTGGCGGCCCGTGGGATGGTTGTCGAGCGTGAGCATGGTGCGTCCTTTTCAAGGAAATGCCAGGTCGGTCTGCGGGGGAGGGTGTTTGCGAATTTTTGCATTCAAAATTCATAAATGCCTTGGTGATAACCATGAATACCTTGAGAAATGCTTGCGTAAAAATGAATGCAAAATTCATTCGACCAGGAGAATCCATGGCGGAGATCATCGAGATTTCGCGGCTTGCCCTGCATGACCAGGTGGCGGCACGGCTGCGCACCTGGCTGGTGGAGGGGCGCATACCGCCCGGTGCCAAGCTCAACGAGCGCGCGCTGTGCGAGCAGCTGCGCGTTTCGCGCACGCCGCTGCGCGAGGCCATCAAGCTGCTGGCCTCCGAAGGGCTGGTGGACCTGGTGCCCAACCGCGGCGCCGTGGCCGTGCGGCTGGGCGAGGCCGATGTGCTGCAGACCTTCGAGGTGCTGGCGGGGCTGGAGGGCATGTCGGGCGAGCTGGCCGCGCAGCGCATCAGCGAGCAGCAGCTGGCCGAGGTGCGGGCCCTGCACTTCGAGATGCTGGCCAGCCATGCGCGCCAGGACCTGTCCGGCTACTACCGGCTCAATGCGCTGATCCACTCGGCCATCAACCGCGCCGCCGCCAACCCCGTGCTGGCCGAGACCTATGGCCGCATCAACGCCCGCGTGCAGTCGCTGCGCTTTCGCACCAACCAGGACGCGGCCAAGTGGAAGCGTGCCGTCCAGGAGCACGAACGCATGCTGGAGGCGCTGCAGGCGCGCGACGCCGCCGCGCTGCGCCAGGTGCTGGTGGCCCACCTGGAGCACAAGCGCGACACCGTCATCGCCCTGCTCAAGGCAGGCCAGATCTACCCACGAACCATGAACGAATGAGAGCCGCCATGCTGATGGAATCCACGCACCGCCTTGCCGCTTCCCCCGACGACACCGTGCCCGCTCCCGGCACGGTGCAGCCGCCCAACGAGGTCAGCCAGATGCTGGCGCGCCGCCTGCGCTCGGACACGCGCGGCCAGGTCCTGTTCGACGCCGCCTCGCGCGGGCGCTATGCCACCGACGCCTCCATCTACCAGATCATGCCGGTGGGCGTCTTCGTGCCCACCTGCGAGCAGGACATTGCCACGGCCCTGCAGATCGCCCGCGAGCTGAAGGTGCCCGTGCTGCCGCGCGGCGGCGGCACCAGCCAGTGCGGGCAGACCACGGGCGCGGCCCTGGTGATCGACAACAGCAAGCATTTGCGCAACATCCTCTCGGTGGACCCTGATGCAGGCACGGCCGAGGTCGAGCCCGGCCTGGTGCTGGACCACCTCAACGCCCGGCTCAAGAAGCTCGGCCTGTGGTATCCGGTGGACGTATCGACCAGCGCCCAGGCCACGCTGGGCGGCATGGCGGGCAACAACTCCTGCGGCTCACGCTCCATTGCCTACGGCAACATGGTCCACAACGTGCGCGGCGCCCGCGCCTGGATGGCCGATGGCGAGCTGCTGGACTTCGGCCCCGTCGCCCAGGCCACGGGCCGCGCGGCGCGCATTGCGCAATTCGTGCACGGGCTGGCGCAACAGCACCGGGCGGAAATCCACGCGCACTGGCCCAAGGTCATGCGCCGCGTGGCGGGCTACAACCTCGACATCTTCGACAACCAGAGCGAGCGGCCCTACACGGCCGACGGCAGCGTCAACCTGGCCCATCTGCTGATAGGCGCCGAGGGCACGCTGGCCTACACGCGCTCGCTCACCCTGCAGCTCAGCGCGCTGCCGCGCGCCAAGGTGCTGGGCGTGGTGAACTTTCCCACCTTCCACGCTGCCATGGACTCGGCCCAGCACATCGTGAAGCTGGGCCCCACGGCCGTGGAGCTGGTGGACCGCACCATGATCGAGCTGGGCCTGGCCAACCCGGCCTTCAAGCCCACCATAGAGACCGCGCTCATCGGCCGCCCGGCTGCCATCTTGCTGGTGGAATTCGCCGGCGACGACCGCGCCGCGCTGCTGGCGCGACTGCGCCAACTGGTGGAACTCATGGGCGAGCTGGGCCTGCCCGGCAGCGTGGTGGAAATGCCCGAGGAAGCGGCCCAGAAAAACCTCTGGGAAGTGCGCAAGGCGGGGCTGAACATCATGATGAGCCTCAAGGGCGACGGCAAGCCCGTGAGCTTCATCGAGGACTGCGCCGTGCCGCTGCAGCACCTGGCCGAGTACACCGATGCGCTCACCGAAGTGTTCGCGCGCCACGGCAGCCGGGGCACCTGGTACGCCCATGCCTCCGTAGGCACGCTGCATGTGCGGCCCATCCTGGACATGCGCACCGACGGCGCGGCGCGCATGCGCGCCATTGCCGAGGAAGCGGCCGAACTGGTGCGCAAATACAAGGGCGCCTTCAGCGGCGAGCACGGCGACGGGCTGTGCCGCGGCGAGTGGATTGCCTGGCAGTTCGGGCCCGCCATCACCGAGGCCCTGCGCGCCATCAAGCAGGAGTTCGATCCCCAGTGCCTGTTCAACCCCGGCAAGATCATCGATACGCCCAGGATGGACGATGGCCGGCTGTTCCGCTTCGCGCCCGCCGATACGCCCCGGCCCTACCGGCGCATTCCCATCACGCCCGTGCTCGACTGGTCGGCCTGGAACGTGCAGGCCGACCCGGTCACCGAAGTCACCACGGCGCCCGGCACGGGCGGCGACGTCACCGGCGGCTTTGCCAAGGCCGTGGAGATGTGCAACAACAACGGCCACTGCCGCAAGTTCGACGCCGGCACCATGTGCCCCAGCTACCGCGTCACGCGCGACGAGCAGCACCTGACGCGCGGCCGCGCCAACACCCTGCGCCTGGCCATCTCGGGCCAGCTGGGTCCGGACGCCTTCACCAGCGAGGCCATGCACGACACCATGGACCTGTGCGTGGGCTGCAAGGGCTGCAGGCGCGACTGCCCCACGGGCGTGGACATGGCCCGCATGAAGGTGGAATTCCTGGCCCACTACAAGGCCCGCCATGGCCACACGCTCAAGGACCGGCTGGTCGCCCATCTGCCGCGCTACGCGGCCACGGCCAGCCGCATGCCCTGGCTGCTGAACCTGCGCAACCGCCTGCCCGTGCTGCGCCAACTGGGCGAAAAACTGCTGGGCCTGTCCGCCAGGCGCTCGCTGCCGGCTTGGCGCAGCGACACCTTCTGGCGCGCGCCCGAAGCACATACCTTTCTTGACCGCGACCAGGCCCTGGCCCGCGCGGCGGCCGGCGAGCGCGTGGCCGTGCTCTTCGTGGACACCTTCAACGGCACCTTCGAGAGCGAAAACGCCCTGGCCGCCGCGCGCGTGCTGCAGGCGGCCGGATATGCGCTGCACACCGCCAGCAAGTCCGCCAAAGAGGGGGGCGGCCACCACTGCTGCGGCCGCACCTACCTGGCCACCGGCATGGTCGAGCAGGCCAAGGCCAGCGCCGGTGCGCTGATCAACGCCCTGGCGCCCTTGGCCCGGGCCGGCATCCCCATCGTCGGCCTGGAGCCCTCCTGCCTGCTGACCCTGCGCGACGAAGCCCTGGTCATGGGCCTGGGCGAGCCTGCGCAGGCCGTTGCCGCCCAGGCCCTGCTGTTTGAGGAATTCATTGCCCGTGAAGTGAAGGCCGGCCGCTTTGCGCTGCCGCTGCGCGCCGCCGGGGCGCCCATCCTCGTGCACGGCCATTGCCACCAGAAGGCCTTTGGCGCGGTCAGCCCCATCCTGGACGTGCTGCGGCTGATTCCCGGCGCCCAGCCCGAGCTCATCGAAAGCTCCTGCTGCGGCATGGCCGGCAGCTTCGGCTACGAGGCCAGCCACCACCAGGTCTCCATGGACATGGCCGAGGCGGCCCTGCTGCCGGCCATACGCCAGCGCCCCGAGGCCATCGTCGTGGCCGACGGCACCAGCTGCCGCCACCAGATCGCCGACGGCGGGGCGCGCGAAGCCGTGCATGTGGCGCGGCTGCTGGAAAGCCTGCTGGACGCCCGCTGACCGCCATCCTCCCTCCTGCGCAAGACAAGGCACTCCCATGAAGCACAAGCCCTGCCTGGACCTCCAGGACATCAAGACCATCGCCCAGGCCGCCGAGGCGCATGCCACGGCGCGCGGCTGGGCCGTCAGCATCGCCATCGCCGATGACGGCGGCCACCTGCTGTGGCTGCAGCGCCTGGACGGCGCGGCGCCGGCCTCGGCCCACATCGCGCCGGCCAAGGCCCACGCCGCAGCACTGGGCCGCAAGGAAAGCCGGCTCTATGAGGAAATGATCAATGGCGGCCGTACCGCCTACCTGAGCGTGCCCGCGCTGCAGGGCCTGCTGGAAGGCGGCGTGCCCATCACCAGTGAGGGCCACTGCCTGGGCGCCGTGGGAGTCAGCGGGGTGAAGCCGGCAGAGGATGCGGAGGTGGCGCGGGCGGGGATTGCGGCGCTGGGGGCCGCGCCGCAGCGGTAGCGGCCCTGGGCTTCAGCGCGACTTGCGCGGCTGCAGGGCCTCGGCGCGCAGCATGGCCAGCACGGCATCGCGCTTGTGGTGCAGGTGGGTGACCAGCAGCTCGCGCAGGGCCGTGGCGTCGCGTGCGCCCAGGGCCTCGATCATGGCCTCGTGCTCCTTGACGGCCTGCTTCCACTTGGCCGTGTCCAGGTTGGTGCGAAAGCGCAGCGACTGCACGCGGTTGTTGATGCGCTGGAAGGTCTCCGTCAGCACGGGGTTCTTGGCGGCGCTGTTCAGCGCCGCGTGGATGGCGGCGTTGAGCCGGTAGTAGGCGGACACGTCGGCGCGCGCCACGCTGGCCATCATCTCGTAGTGCAGGGCGCGGATCTCGGCGAATTCCTGGTCGGTGATGCGCTGTGCGGCCAGTTCGCCCGACAGGCCCTCGATGCCGGCCAGCACCTCGAAGGCGTGCATGACATCGGCCTCGCTCAGCTTGACGGCGATGGCGCCGCGGTTGGGCAGCAGGTCGGCCAGGCCTTCGGCGGCCAGCAGCTTGATGGCCTCGCGCAGCGGCGTGCGCGAGACGCCCAGCTGCTCGCACAGCTCGCGCTCGTTGAGCTTGGCTCCCGGGGCGATGCGCCCCTCGATGAGCATGGACCGCAAACGGTCCGCCACCTGCTCGTGCAGCGCCGCCCGCGATATCTCGATGATCTCCGCCATCTAGCGGTCTCCTTGGCTGTTCCTGGCTGGTGGATGCCCCCGCCACAGGCATTGCGCCATGCGGGGCGGCGCCGATGTTAGCCGAGTTTGCACCCCAGGCGGGCCTCCTGCCCGGCGCACGCGCTGTCCCTGCCAAGCACTACAGGCTTTTCAGCAGGGGCCTACGGCCTGCGGGCGTGGCTGCCCGCACCATGGTGGCGATCAGACACACCAACCAGGGACAAACAATGGCCAACGCAGCGATCCGGCTGCAGATCCAGGTGGATCTTGCTTATGACATCCGCGATCCGGCCGGGGCCGATTTCGTGTTCAACATCCATGCGGCCCACACCTCGCACCAGACGGTGGAGAACGAGCGTCTGGTGCTCAGCCAGCCCGTGGAGCCCGACATTGCCACCGAGCCCGCCACCTCCACCCGCTTCATGCGCCTGCATGCCAACCCAGGCCCCCTGCACCTGACCTACACGGCCACCGTCTGCATCGCGCACCACCGCGAGGATCCGGCGGCGCTGGGCGAGGTTCCGGTGCGCTGCATCCCGCTGGAGGTCCTGCCGTACATCTACCCCAGCCGCTACTGCCAGTCCGACCGGCTGATGCAGCTGGCCTTCCGCAATTTCGGCCAACTGGCGCCCGGCTATTCGCGCGTGCTGGCCATACAGCAGTGGGTGCAGGAGCTGGTGACCTTCGCTTCGGCCACCAGCAACTCGTCCACCTCGGCCGTCGATACCCTGGTGGAGCAGGTGGGCGTGTGCCGCGATTTCACGCACCTGATGATCGCCCTGTGCCGTGCGCTGAACATTCCTGCCCGTATCGCCACCGGCACGGACTACGGTGCCGACCCTGCGCTGGGCCCGCCCGATTTCCATGCCTACGTGGAAGCCTACCTGGGCGACAGGTGGTATCTGTTCGATGCATCGGGCACGGCCATTCCCATGGGCTTCATGCGCTTTGGCACGGGCCGTGACGCGGCGGACGTGGCCTTTGCCACCATCTTCGGCAACGTGGTGGCCATGGCCCCCATGATCCAGACACAGGCCCTGGAAGACGAGCACAGCCAGCTTCCCCGGCTGTGCAGCGAGGCGCTGTCGACCACCGCACCTTCGCCCGCCGTGCTGTCGGGCTGCGCATCGTTTGGCAGCACGGCGGACCGAAGGAGCTTCAGGCAGCTGCCTGCCTGAGCTGCCTGCGCTGTGAAAGGCGCACGGCGGCGGTCCTCAGAAGCGGTGCGTTCCCGTCACCGCAAAGGTGCGCCGCTGGCCGTAGAAGCAGTCGCCGCGTGCCAGGCACTGCGTGATCTGCACCTTGTCGGTCAGGTTGACCACGTTGAAGGCCAGGCGCCAGGGGCCTGCGTCATAGGACACCATGGCATCCAGCAGGGTGGCCGAAGGCGTGTCCACCAGGCTGGTGCCTGTCCACTGCGAACCCGTGTAGCGCACGCCGGCGCCCAGGCTCCAGCCGCCGCGCCCTTCGCTGGCAAAGCGGTGCGTCAGCCAGGCCGATGCCGTGTGGCGCGGCACGCTGGTCACGCGCTGGCCCTGGTCGCCGCCATTGCTGCGCGAAATGACGGCGTCGGTGTACGCATAGGCGAGCGTGGCGTCCCAGTGGCGCGCCAGGCTGGCGGTGAGCTCGGCCTCGAAGCCGTTGACCTTGACCTCGCCGATCTGCAGGCTGTTGAGCGGGTTGGCCGGGTCGGTGGTCTTGCGGTTCTTCTCGCGCAGCGTGTAGACGGCGGCGAAGGCGGAGAGGCCCTGGCCCGGCGGCTGCCATTTCACGCCAGCTTCCCATTGCTCGCCGCGCTGCGCCTTGTAGGGCGTGCCGTAGACATCCACGCCGCCCAGCGGCTGGAAGGATTCGGAGTAGCCCAGGTAGGGCGCCCAGCCACCATCCATCTGGTAGGTGGCGCCTGCGCGCTTGGTCCAGGCCTTCTCGTCCACGGCGGAGGCGGGCCGGCCTTCGGTGTCCGTCTGCGCGCTGTCGTGGCGCAGGCCGAGGGTGGCGGTCCAGCGGCCCCACTTGATCTGGTCCTGGGCGTAGAAGCCCAATTGCTTTTGCGACACGCCCGGCTGGCGCACCAGTTGCGAGGCCGTGGGCGGCGTGAAATTGCCGTAGACGGGGTTGTAGACGTCAAACGGCGCGGTCAGGCCGCGCCAGGTGGACTGGCTGGTGCTGTTGCGCTGCGCATCCATGCCGGCCAGCACGGTGTGCTCGGCCGTGCCCCAGCGCAGCTTGCCTTCGAGCTGCGTGTCGATCACCAGCATGCGCCCGCCGTTGACCTGCCAGGAGGCATCGCGGTAGACGCTGCGGTTGTCGGGGTTGAAGACCGGGCGCGCAGGGCGGCCCTGGCCGGGGATGGCGGTGAAGCTGGTGTAGATGGAGCGGTAGTCCACGTCGCTGATGGTGCGCCGCAGGTTCTGGCGCACGGTCCAGTCCGCGTTCAGGCGGTGGCTGAACAGGTAGCCCCAGGACTTGTTCTCTGTGTCGAACGAGTCCCAGCCGGGCTCACCGATGAAGGTGCTGGTGGGAATCTGGCCGTAGGGGCTGGGCAGGCGCGTGCCCTGCCAGGGGAAGAAGCCGATCAGCGAGCCGCTCTTGTCCTTCTGGTAGAGCGCCTGCAGCGTCAGCGAGGTATCGGCGCTGGGCCTCCACGTCAGGCTGGGCGCGATCACCAGGCGGTCGTCGTTCACATGGTCCACCTGGGTGCCGCTTTCCCGGCCCACGGCCACCAGGCGGTACAGCCACTGGCCGTCTTCGGTGACGGCGCCGGTCAGGTCGGTGGCGATCTGCTTGCGCCCGTAGCTGCCCACCTGCACCTGCACCTCGCGCAGCGCCTCGGCCTGCGGGCGCTTGCTGGTGAGGTTGAGCACGCCGCCCACGCTGCCCTGGCCGTAGAGCACGGAAGAGGGTCCGCGCAGGAATTCCACGCGCTCCAGCGTGTAGGGATCGGGGCGGCTGGTGTTGTAGGTGCCGTAGGTGCGCAGCAGACCGTCCTGGTACTGGCTCACGCTGCCGCCGCGTGCCGAGAAGCTGTCCACCCGGCTGTCAAAGTAGTTGGACACCACGCCCGCGCTGTAGGCGGTGGTCTGGCGCAGCGTCTGCACGCCCTGCGCCTCGAACTGGTCGCGCGTGACCACGCTGATGGCCTGGGGCGTCTCGATCAGCGGCGTGTCGGTCTTGGTGGCCGAGATGGCGCGCTTTGCGGTGAAGCCCACCACGGGGCCGGTGGGATTTTCCTTCTCGGTGCCTGCATTCACGGTGACCGGGGCGAGCGTGGCCTCGGGAACATTTTCAGGCTGGGCCTGGGCGTGGGCTGCGCCGCACAGGGCAAGCAGGGCGGCATGCGCAACTGCCGTGCGCGAGAGTCTTTGGATAAGCATGGTCAATGGTCGAGAGCTGGGAAACCTGTGCCGTGGGGCGTGCTCTGGGTGCGTCGGCGCTGCTGCCGGCCTGGGTCCAGCGGCGCAGCCTGTCGTGGCGGGTGCGGATTCTAGAATGACAATGAGAATGATTTCTTTTTCTTTTCATTTGTATGTAGCATGCAACGCATTGGTATCATTTTGATAGCAACAAAGCATGTCTTGAAGAGATCTGCGAGTCGATGTGCAGGGCGGTGCGATACGCGTGCGGTCTTGCTTGCGGGAAGTCCGCGCAGCGTGTTAGCCCCTTTCACGCCGGGGCGCCAACGGCCCCGGTCGCCTCAGGCCAGGGCGGCCTGCGAGGGGTTGCTTCGGTGTGAAACGGCCTCGGGCCACAGCCGCCCGGCCGCCGACTGCAATGCTTCCACCAGCTGCCGCGTATCCGCCTTGCCCGTGGCGTGCAGCGCTTCGGTCACGATCAGCGCGTTGACTGTGGATTCGCGCACAGCCGAGTGGCCGCTTTGGCGGTTGCACCAGCGCCGGGCGTGGGCGCGGCCAGCGGTGTCGGCGAAGATGATTTCGCCGGGCTCGGGATATTCGATCTCGCCCGAGAAGGTCTCGTAGACCTCGCTGCCGGTTGCGGGGCGCACCTGCAGGCAGCCGCTGATGCGGTCCAGGTCGAAGACGGCCACGGGAATGGCAAAGGCCACCGAGGCCGCATTGCACAGGTCCACCAGCGGATGCAGGCCCGGCAGATCTCCTTCCTTGCGCAAGCGGCGCAGCAGGGCCTCGGCGGCGCAGCGGTATTGCGTGGGCTTGAGGCCCATCCTGGCAAAGCCGCGCCGCCAGGCCTGAATGGATGGCATCTCGCTTTCCGGGGTGCAGGCCAGGTTCTGCCTGGCCTGTGCCATGAAGGGGGCGATCACGGCGTGTGCGGGCACGTCGGGTGACAGGCCGCGCAGCAGCAAGGTCTGCGAGGCCAGTTCAGGAAAGTCGCGGGGGATGGAGGGTGAGTAGGAGAACTGCAAGATCAGGCCTTGTGAGTGGAGAGGGGATGTGATCTCCATCCTCGCCAGGCCGGTTTGCGTGGTCTTGAAGGAAATTGCAGCGCGTCACGCAGCGCAGGCCTTGGCTGCCTTGGCGTAGAAGCCGGGCGCCATGCCGAAGCTGCGCACGAACAGGCGCGTCATATGGCTCTGGTCGGCAAAGCCGCTGTGCACGGCGGCCTCGGCCAGCGGCATGCCGCCGGCGATGAGCCTGCGCGCCTGGTGCAGGCGCCGCTGCAGCAGATAGGCATGGGGCGTCATTCCCGTGGCGCGCGCAAAGGCACGCAGGAACTGGTAGCGGCTCAGGCCCGCCTCGTGGGCCAGGGCGCCCAGGGTCAGCGGCGCACCGGGATCGTCGTCCATCCGGGTGCGGGCCAGTGTGATGGGGGCCGGTGCGCGGGGCGCCGGGGCAGGGCGCTGCAGCATGCCGCCCAGCAGTTGCAGCAGGGCTTCGTCCAGGTCCAGGGCGCCCGTTGCCTCGCCGCTGCCGGTCATCCTGCGGTACAGAGCCTGAAAACACGCGGCCAGGCGCGGGTCGCGCACGGCGGGCTGGCGGAACTCGAAGCCGGTCGCCGGCCCTGCGCCATCCATGTCCGCCATGAGCCCGGCCACGACCGAGGGTTCCAGGTAAAGCATGCGCCAGGCGCGACCGCCATCGCCCAGGGGCATGCCGTCATGCAACTCGCCGGGGTTGACCATGATGAGGTCGCCGGCCCCGGCCTCGTACAGACCTCGCCCGCTGGCGGATTTCTGCGCGCCACGCTCGATCAGGCCGATCCCGTACTGCTCGTGGGCGTGCCGCCCAAAGCGCCTCGCCGTGTCTGCGGCCACGGCCTCCACGCCTGCGGTGCGGCAGCGCAGCCAGCTGAAATGCCCATCCGTGGTCGATACCATGCCGCAGCCTTTCCTATCCAACCTGGCGCGCCAGCGTGATCGCCAGGCCGGCCAGCCCCGCGCCGACCACCACGGGGATCACGCCCACCTTCCAGCGCAGCAGCGCGGCTGCGGCGACCAGGCCCAGCAGTGCGGACGGCCAGTCGAAGGGACCCGCCCAGCCCTGGGGCCACAGCACATGCCAGGCAAAGAACACGGCCAGGTTGGCGATGACGCCCACCACGGCGGCCGTGATGCCCGTCAGCGGCGCGGTGAAGCCCAGCCTGCCATGGGTGGACTCGATGAAGGGGCCGCCCAGCAGGATGAAGGCGAAGGACGGCAAAAAGGTGAAGAAGGTCACGACCAGGGCGGCGGCGGCGCCGGCCGGCAGCAGCGCATCGGGGCCGAACACCTGCGTGCTCCAGCCGCCCAGGAAGCCCACGAAGGACACCACCATGATCAGCGGCCCCGGCGTGGTCTCGCCCAGGGCCAGCCCGTCCATCATCTGCGTGGCCGTGAGCCAGTGGTAGTGGTCCACGGCGCCCTGGTAGAGGTAGGGCAGCACGGCGTAGGCGCCGCCAAAGGTCAGCAGCGCCGCCTTGGTGAAGAACCAGCCCATCTGGGTGAGCGCGCCCTGCCAGCCAAAGGCGGCGGCCAGCAGGCCCAGCGACAGCGCCCACAGCCCCAGGCTGGCCGCCAGCACCTGGCTGAAAAAGCGCCAGCTGAACCGTGCATGGGCCGGTGTGGGCGTGTCATCGTCGATGACGGCCGGGCCGTGGCTGCCCCCGCGCGGGCCGTGCCCGCCCGCAGGGGAGAAGTGGCGCGGCGCCAGCCTGCCCCCCAGGTAGCCCAGTGCGCCGGCCGCCAGCACGATCAGCGGAAACGGCAGCTTCAACGCGAAGATGGCCACGAAGGCCGCCGCGGCAATGCCCCACAGCCAGCCGTTGCGCAGGGTGCGCGAGCCCACGCGCCAGGCCGCCTGCACCACCAGTGCCGTCACGGCCGGTTTGATGCCATAGAAGATGCCGGCAACGGCCGGCACATGGCCGAAGGCCACATAGATCCAGGACAGGGCGATGAGCAGCAGCAGCGAAGGCAGCACGAACAGGCCGCCGGCCACGATGCCGCCCCAGGTGCGGTGCAGCAGCCAGCCGATGTAGGTGGCCAGCTGCTGCGCCTCGGGGCCGGGCAGCAGCATGCAGTAGTTGAGCGCATGCAGGAAGCGCCCCTCCGAGATCCAGCGCCGCCGCTCCACCAGGTCCTCATGCATGATGGCGATCTGCCCGGCCGGCCCGCCAAAGCTGATGCAGCCCAGCTTCAGCCAGTAGCGCAGGGCTTCGGCGCGGGTGGGCGGGAGGGGTGCAGCGGGTGCATCAAGCGAACTGGGAGGCATGCCGCAAATGTCTCATACGGCAGCCGCTGCCGACGCCTGCCGGCACCCACTCCGCACCTGTGCTGCGCAGACGCTACATCTGCCGGGCGGCCTGCTTGACCAGCACCGGCTCGGCGCGGTAGCTGCCCGGGAACAGCTGCTTGAGCTGCTCCACCTTGGGCAGGTCGTTGATGACGATGTAGGGATGGCGCGGGTTCTCGGTCATGAAGTCCTGGTGGTAGTTCTCGGCCGGGAAGAAGCTGGGCTTGTCCTCCAGCCGGGTCACGATGGGCTTGCCGAAGACCTTGGCCGCGTCCAGCTGGGCCACATAGGCCTGGGCGGTCTTGAGCTGCGCGGCGTCTGTGGCGAAGATGGCCGAGCGGTACTGCGTGCCCGTGTCCGGCCCCTGGCGGTTGAGCTGGGTCGGGTCATGGGCCACGGAAAAGTAGATCTGCAGCAGCTGCCCGTAGCTGACCTGGGCCGGGTCATAGGTGACCTCGACCGACTCCGCATGCCCGGTGCGTCCGCTGCTCACCGCCGAATACGATGCCTGGGCCGCCGTGCCGCCGCTGTAGCCCGAGACGGCGCGCTGCACGCCCTTGACGTGCTGGAACACGCCTTGCACGCCCCAGAAGCAGCCGCCCGCAAAGATGGCTTTCTGCGGCCCCTGGCCCGTGGCGGGCGCATCCTGCGCGGGTGGCGGAATGCGCACGGCCTGCTCGGCCGCCTGCAGGTTGCTGCCCTGCCACAGCAGGGCGCCGCCCAGCAGCACGGCGCTGCCGGTCAGCAGTTGGAGAAGGCCGCGGCGGCGGGGTGCGGCGGCGAGGGTGGAATCGTTGGTCATGGTGTCTCTCCGGTGAAAGTGAAGTGGCCAGGGATCAGCCAAAGGTGAAGGCATAGGCGGAGATGCCGGGGTCCAGGAATTCGATGCTGAAGGTGCGCTCGGCTGCGCCGCCGTCCTGGCGCACCAGCTGGTACAGGCGCTGCTCGGTCACGCTGCCGCTGCCGTCGGCGGCCACGTCCATGCCGCGCGAGGCGCCGGGCGCCTTGCCGTCGATCAGCACCTTGAAGCGCACGGGCTTGCCATCGCTGCCCGGGCCCAGCACCAGGTGCAGGTCACGTGCCTGGAAGCGGTAGGTGATGCGGCCGGTGGCGCCGTCCAGCGTGGCGCTTTCCGGGCCCACCGTCCATTGGCCGCTCAGGCCCCAGGCGTTCAGCGGCAGGCGCTCGGGCGTGGCATAGGCGGTGGCCTGGTTGTGCACGGCGGCAGGCGTGGCGGCAAATTGCTCGGCGCGCTCATAGCCCAGGTAGGTTTCGTGCGAGCGCACGGCTGCCATGTCGGCTGCCTGCTGCACGCCCTTGGCCTGCACGTCGATCAGGCCCTGGTCCACCTGCTTCGATCCGGCTTCATGCAGCAGTTGCTGGATCACGCGCTCGGACTCGGCATAGCCGCCCTCGCCAAAGTGGTGGTGCCGGATGCGGCCCTGGGCGTCGATGAAGTAGTGCGCCGGCCAGTACTGGTTGTTGAAGGCGCGCCAGATCTTGTAGCCGTTGTCCACGGCCACGGGGTAGCTGATGCCCAGGTCCTTGATGGCCTTTTCCACGTTGGACAGCTTGCGTTCGAAGGCGAACTCCGGCGCATGCACGCCCACCACCACCAGGCCCTGGTCGCGGTATTTCTCGGCCCAGGCCTTCACATAGGGCAGGGTGCGCAGGCAGTTGATGCAGGAATAGGTCCAGAAATCCACCAGCACCACCTTGCCGCGCAGTTGTTCGGCCGTCAGCGGGGTGGAGTTGAGCCAGTCGGTGGCGCCGTCCAGCGCAGGGGTCAGCCCTTCGTCGGGCAGGGTGGAGCGGGACGGGCCGCCGGCCATGCGCATGGCGCCGCCTGCGGCCATCATGGCCGGGCCCGAGCCCTCACCCCTGTCCACGGCGGCCATCATTGCGGGACCGGCCTGCATGGCCATGGCGCCACCCTCGGGCCTGCCGCTCAGGCGGTCCACCAGCCTTTGCTCCAGGCCGCCGGTGGAGGCCGTGGACACTTGCGCCAGCACGCCCGTGTCCAGCCCCAGCGCAATCGCACCCACGCCGGCCAGCATGGCTGCGCCCAGCCCGCGCCGCACCCATTCGCCCGCGCCCAGCATGCGCTTGAGCGCCGCAAACACCTTGCCGCCCAGCAGCAGGGCCGCCGCCATGGAGCTGGCCGCACCGGCCGCATAGGCCAGCAGCAGCAGGCTGGAGGTGGTGTTGGCGCCCTGCAGTGCGGCGCCCGTGAGGATCAGGCCCAGGATGGGGCCGGCGCAGGGCGCCCACAGCAGGCCCGTGGCCACGCCCAGCAGCAGCGAGGCGCCGGGGCGGGCGCCGCCGTCCGTGCCCTGGGCACGCTCGGAAAGGCGCGAGCCCGCCGCCACCAGCGGCCGCGTCAGCCGCTCGGACAGGCCGGGCCACAGCAGGGTCAGCGCAAACACGGCGACCAGGCCCAGGGCCAGCCAGCGGCCGTATTCATTGGCGGCCACCACCCAGCCGCCGCCCACGGCTGCCAGCGAGGCCACCAGGGCGAAGGTCAGCGCCATGCCCGCCAGCAGCGGCAGGCCGCTTTTGGCGAAGGGCTGGTCGGCGCGTGCAAAGACGAAGGGCAGCACCGGCAGGATGCAGGGGCTGACGATGGTCAGCACCCCACCCAGATAGGCCAGGACGATCAGCAGCATGGCGTGGCTCCCGGGGTCAGGCTGGCTGGGGCGTGAACGTCAGCGACAGGCCGTTCATGCAGTAGCGCAGGCCCGTGGGCTTGGGGCCGTCGTCGAAGACATGGCCCAGGTGGCCGCCGCAGCGGCGGCAATGCACCTCGGTGCGCAGCATGCCGTAGGTGCGGTCCTGGCGCGTGGCCACGGCCTTGTCCAGCGGCTGCCAGAAGCTGGGCCAGCCCGTGCCGCTGTCGAACTTGGTCTTGGACGAGAACAGCGGCAGGGCGCAGCCCGCGCAGGCAAAGGTGCCGGCGCGGTGCTCCTTGTTCAGGGGGCTGGTGCCGGCGCGCTCCGTGCCTTCCTTGCGCAGGATCTGGTACTGCTCGGGCGTGAGCCGGGCGCGCCACTCGGCGTCGCTGTAGCTCACCTCGAAGATTTCGCTGGAGGCGGCGGCCGGTGCGCGGCGCGGGAACAGGCTGGCCGCCAGCACGGCGGTGGTGCCGGCGCCTGCAGTCCACAGAAGATGGCGTCTGGTGGTCATGGTGTGCTCCTGAAGGTTGCGTGCGTCTGAAAACGATGCGATGCCAGTCAGGTTAGGGCGGCGGCCTCCCGAAGTCTTCACGCAGAGTTCAAAGATTCGTGATAACTCCCGGCCCCGGTATTGCGCACAATGGCAGCCACTCCCGCCACTTCCAGGAAACCGCATCCGATGACCGCCACGCGCCGCGTACTTCTCGTCGAGGACGACGCCCATATCGCCGACCTGCTCACGCTGCACCTGCGCGACGAAGGCCTGGAAGTCATGCACTGCGCGCGTGGCGACGACGGCCTGCGCCAACTGGAGCGCGGCGGCTGGGACGCGCTGGTGCTGGACATCATGCTGCCCGGCGTGGACGGCCTGGAGATCTGCCGCCGCGCCCGCGCCATGGCTCGCTACACGCCCATCATCATCATCAGCGCGCGCTCCAGCGAGGTGCAGCGCATCCTGGGCCTGGAGATCGGCGCCGACGACTACCTGGCCAAGCCGTTTTCCGTGCTGGAGCTGGTGGCGCGCGTCAAGGCGCTGCTGCGCCGCGTGGAGGCGCTGGCCCAGAATGCCCGGCTGGAGTCCGGCAGCCTGACCATCGCCGGCCTGGCCATGGACCCCGTGGCGCGCGATGCCCGGCTGCATGGTGCCCGGCTGGACCTGACCCCGCGCGAGTTCGATCTGCTGTATTTTTTTGCGCGCCAGCCCGGCAAGGTGTTCTCGCGCATGGACCTGCTCAATGCCGTCTGGGGCTACCAGCACGAAGGCTACGAGCACACCGTCAACACCCACATCAACCGCCTGCGCGCCAAGATCGAGGCCGACCCGGCCCAGCCCGCGCGCATCCTTACCGTCTGGGGGCGCGGCTACAAGTTCGCCGAGGCGGGGGAGGGCGCCTGACATGAAGCTGCGCCTGACACTGACCCAGCGCCTGTCCCTGGTCTTTGCCGTGCTGCTGCTGGTGTGCAGCGGCACCTCGGCCTGGATGCAGCTGCGCGCCAGCCGCATGCATGAGCTGGAAGTGGTGCAGGGCCTGTCCCGCGACGTGGCCGAAAGCATTGCGCGCGACGCCCAGCTGACCGACGCCAACGGCCTCATGCCCGGCGCCGTGCGCAGCTTCTTCAACCAGCTCATGCTGGTCAACCCCAGCGTGGAGGTCTACCTGCTGGACGCCGACGGCCGCATTGCCGGCCATGCCGCCCCCGAAGGCCGCGTGCGCCGCGAGCGCGTGGACCTGGCGCCCGTGCACCGGCTGCTGGAAGGCGGCACGCTGCCCATCCTGGGCGACGACCCGCGCAGCGTCGAAGGCCGCAAGGTCTTCAGCGCGGCGCCGCTGCGCGTCAACGGCAAGGACGTGGGCTTCATCTACGTGGTGCTGCAGGGCGAGGCGCATGACCAGCTGGTGGCGCAGGGCTCGGCCAACTCGGTGCTCAGCACGGCGCTGTGGTCCATCGGCATGGTGGCGCTGCTGTGCCTGGTGGCGGGCCTGGTGGCCTTTGCGCTGATCACGCGGCCGCTGCGCCGGCTCACCGAAGAAGTGGCCGGCTTCGACATCCATGGCGCGCCCCCGGACCTGCCGGCCCCCCAGCCCGGCGCTGCACAGGACAGCCGTGACGAGATCGCCGTGCTGGACTCGGCCTACCGCCGCATGGTGGCGCGCATCGGCGAGCAGTGGCGGGCGCTCACGCGCCAGGACCAGGAGCGGCGCGAACTCATCGCCAACGTCTCGCACGACCTGCGCACGCCGCTGTCGTCCCTGCACGGCTACCTGGAAACGCTGCTGCTCAAGGACGCCGTGCTCGACGCCACCGAGCGCCGCCGCTACCTGGGCATTGCCCTGGCCCAGAGCCAGAAGGTGGGCGAGCTGGCGCAAAGCCTGTTCGAGCTGGCACGCCTGGAGTACGGCTTTGTCCAGCCCGAGCCGGAGCCGTTTTCCATGCCCGACCTGGTGCAGGACGTGTTCCAGAAATTCGAGCTGCGTGCCGAGGCGCGCCAGGTGGCGCTGCGGGCCGACTTCCCGCCCCGGCTGCCCGTCGTCCAGGCCGACCTGGGCATGATCGAGCGCGTGCTGGGCAACCTGCTGGACAACGCGCTGCGCCACACGCCCGGCGGCGGCAGCATCCAGGTGGCGCTGGCGGCAGCGGGCAACGCGGTCGAAGTCACCGTGGCCGACACCGGCCCCGGCATCTCGGCCGATCTGCGCGAAGGCCTGTTCGAGCGCCCCTTCACCGTGGGCGGCGCCCGCCGCGGCGGCGGCCTGGGCCTGCGCATCGTCCACCGCATGCTGGAGCTGCACGGCTGCCGCATCGAACTGGTGGACCAGCCGGGGCAGGGGGCGAGCTTCCGGTTCGTGCTGCCTGCGGCCGCGCAGGCAACGGGCGCCGGCGCCCGGCCGCGCCAGGGCTGACGCGGATCGTGGGTTACCCTTGTGCACAGCGCGCCCTCGACGGCGCGGCATGCACAAGATCGTCAACACGCCCCCAAGGACCCATGCCATGTCAACGTCTGCCTCCCCGGTTCATCGCCTGCCCGCATGGGTGCCGCTGCGCTACACCACGTTCTGCCTGAGCCTGGTCGGCAGCGCGGGGCTGCTGGTGGCGGCGCTGGTGTGGGGAGGGCTGTGGTGGTGGCTGGGCTTTGGCGTGTGCGCCGCGCTGGCGCTGCTGGGCGTGCGCGACATGACCCAGGTGCGCCATTCGGTGCTGCGCAACTACCCCATCATCGGCCACCTGCGGTTCCTGCTGGAGTTCATCCGGCCCGAGATGCGCCAGTACTTCATCGAGTCCGACCATGAGGCGCTGCCGTTCTCGCGCGCCCAGCGCTCCCTGGTCTACCAGCGCGCCAAGGGCGACCCGGACAGCCGCCCGCTGGGCACGCAGCTCAATGTCACGGCCCAGGGCTATGAATGGGTGAACCATTCCATGCAGCCCACCAAGCTGGCCTCGCATGACTTCCGCATCACCATCGGCTGCGCCGATGAAGGCACCTCGCCCTGCACCCAGCCCTACAGCGCCAGCATCTTCAACATCTCGGCCATGAGCTTTGGCGCGCTGTCGGCCAATGCCATCCTGGCGCTGAACAAGGGCGCGAAGATGGGCGGCTTTGCACACGACACGGGCGAGGGCTCCATCAGCCAGCACCACCGCGTGCACGGCGGCGACCTGATCTGGGAGGTGGCCTCGGGCTACTTCGGCTGCCGCAACGACGATGGCAGCTTCAACGAAGAAAAATTCATCGCCAACGCCACCGACCCGCAGGTCAAACTCATCGAGATCAAGCTCAGCCAGGGCGCCAAGCCCGGCCACGGCGGCATGCTGCTGGGCGCCAAGGTCACCCCTGAGATCGCCGCCGCGCGCGGCGTGCCCGTGGGCGTGGACTGCATCAGCCCGTCCAGCCACAGCGCCTTCAGGACACCGGTGGAGATGATGCATTTCATCGCCCGGCTGCGCGAGAAGTCGGGCGGCAAGCCCACGGGCTTCAAGTTCTGCGTGGGCCATCCCTGGGAGTGGTTCGCCATCGTCAAGGCCATGCAGGAGACGGACATCACGCCGGACTTCATCGTGGTCGATGGGGCCGAGGGCGGCACGGGCGCGGCGCCGGTGGAGTTCACCGACCACGTGGGCGTGCCGCTGCAGGAAGGGCTGCTGCTGGTGCACAACACGCTGATCGGCGTGGGCCTGCGCCACCGCATCAAGATCGGCGCGGCCGGCAAGGTGATCACGGCCTTCGACATCGCGCGCATGATGGCGCTGGGCGCCGACTGGTGCAATGCCGGGCGCGGCTTCATGATGGCCCTGGGCTGCATCCAGGCGCAGAACTGCCACACCGGCCACTGCCCCACGGGCGTGGCCACGCAGGACGCGGTGCGCCAGAAGGCCCTGGTCGTGCCCGACAAGGCCACGCGCGTGGCCAACTTCCACGACAAGACCCTGCATGCGCTGCAGGAGCTGGTGCAGGCTGCGGGCCTGGAGCACCCTTGCGACATCACGGCCCACCACATCGTGCGGCGCATCTCCGACACCGAGGTGCGGCAGCTGGCCAACCTGGTCCTGCGCGTGGAGCCCGGAGCGCTGCTGGGGCCGCTGGACAAGCAGCACAGCGTGTTCAAGCTCTACTGGCCGGGCGCCAGCGCCCACACCTTCCAGTTCGCGCCGCCCACGCTCAAGCCTTCGGCGCCGCAGGCCAAGGCGCAGGCGGCAGGCCAGGCTGCATAGAGACGCCACGCACAGAAGACAGGCGCCACAGACCACAGCCGATTACAGGTTTTAACAACCCTCGGGGATAATGCGCCCCGAGAACTTGGTGCACAACTGTATTTTTCTGTGTAAATGAAAACTATTTTGGTTCGCATTGCAGCTGCCATCTTCGGCGGCTATGCCTTCACCTGGGGCTTCATCGCCCTGGGCGTCGTGCTGATGTTTGCCGCCGGAATGGAGTTCCACGATGCCGAGCATCTGGGCTACATCCTTGGCTTGCTGGTGTTTCTGACGGTGTTCCTCTGGGCCTTTGCCGCCCAGAGCCTCCCGCGCGTCTGGGCCGTGCTGGCCGGTGGCGGCATTGTCATGACCGGCTGCGCATCACTGCTCCAGCAGATGCTGCTGCCCTGATCCGGAGATCGCTTCCCATGTTCCAGAATTTCCGCCTTTCCATGGCCTGGCTGCACACCTGGTTCGGGCTGGTGCTCGGCTTCGTGCTCATGGCCGCCTTCTTCTTTGGCGCGCTGTCGGTGTTCGACCGCGAGATCGACCGCTGGGCCATTCCGGCCTCGCGCTTCGAGCCCACGCCCATGCCCTCGTACGACCAGATCCTCAAGCCGGTCTTCGAGTCCATGCAGCCCAATGCCCAGGCGCGCGAGGCCATGCGCGGCGAGGTCAACGGCCCGCTGCCCGAGCGCTTCGACACGCCCCAGCGCTGGGGCGCCTACACCACGCACCGCGACCCGGTGCTGGGCCTGTTCGCCGGCTACGAGGTGGCCAACGCCAAGAAGCCCGAGACCCTGATCTGGGCCATGCGCACCATCGACCCGCGCAATGGCGAGTCCCTGCCGGATGACCACCTCAAGATCGGCAGCCAGTTCTTCTACCCGCTGCACTACAGCCTGACGCTCAACTGGATGGGCCTTGGCTACTGGATCGTGGGCTTTGCCGCGCTCATCATGCTGGTGGCCCTGGTCAGCGGCGTGGTCATGCACCGCAAGATCTTCCGCGAGCTGTTCACCTTCCGTCCGAAGAAGGCCACCCAGCGCAGCGTGCTGGACCTGCACAACATGACGGGCGTGGTGGCGCTGCCCTTCCACTTCTTCTTCGCCTTCACGGGGCTGGTGATCTTTGCGGGCATCTACTTCCCCATCACCCATACCCAGCTGGAGCCCCTGCACGAGCTGCACGAAAAAATGGAGGCCGAGGAAACCGGCCTGCCGCACGACCGCGCCGGAGTGGCCGCGCCCGTGGCCTCGGTGGACGCCATGGTGGCCGAGGCGCAGCGCCGCTGGGCCGCCAAGGGCATGGCCGGCGACGTGGGCTTCCTGTCCGTCACCCATGTGGGCGATGCCAACGGCTACGTCAGCGTCTACCGCGCCGGCACCGACCGCATCGCGCTCACGGGCGAGGGCATCCACTTCAAGGCCAGCACGGGCGCGCTGCTGCGCGAAGATCCGCCGCGCACTGCCGTGGACAGCCTCAACACCTTCCTCACCGGCCTGCACCTGCAGCACTTCCGCCACTGGCTGCTGCGCTGGCTGTACGTGCTGGGCGGCCTGGCCGGCTGCGCCTGCATTGCCACCGGCTTTGTCTTCTTCGTGGAAAAGCGCAAGAAGCAGCACGCCAAACAGGGCGTGCAGGGTGCGCGCGTGGTCGATGCCCTGGCCGTCACCACCGTCACCGGCATGCTGGTGGCCGCCCTGGGCATGCTGATTTCCAACCGCCTGCTGCCCGAGGCCATGCCCCAGGGCTGGCCGGGCCGGGGCGACATGGAGCGCTATTTCTTCTGGGCCGCCTGGCTGCTGGCCATGCTCCACGCCTTTGTGCGCAGCGCCCCCGTGGCCCAAGGCCTGCCCAATCCCGCCTGGCGCGAGCAGTGCTGGGCCGTGGCCGCCATGGCCGTCACGGCCGTGCTGCTGAACTGGCTGACCACGGGCGACCATCTGTTCAAGACCCTGGGCGCGGGCTATTGGCCGGTGGCCGGCGTGGACCTGTTCATGCTTGCCAGCGCCGTGCTGGCCGTGGTGGTGGCGCGCAAGCTCAAGACGCGCGCCGTGCCCGCCATGCCCTCGCGCGCCGCGGAGGTGGCCCATGTCTGAGGGACTGATGGACGCACTGCTGCTGGCCGCCGCCTTTGCCGCCTCGCTGGCCGGCATGGGCTGGTTTGCGCTGGCCAAGGACGTGCACTGGGAGCAGGTGCACGGCGACACGCCCCAGCCCGATGGCAAGGTCAGGCTGCTGCGCTGGCTTGGCGTCTCAGGCCTGGCCGCCTCGCTGGGCCTGTGCCTGGCGGTGGACCATGCCTCCATGGCCTCCCTGGTCTGGATCATGACGCTGGCCGCTGCCGCCCTGGCCATTGCCTTCACCCTGACCTGGCGGCCGAGCTGGCTGCGCTGGCTGCCGGCCTGACGATTTCGAGGGGACCTCTGCGCCCGCTGCAGGCTCAGGCCTGCCTTTTCCTCATCCTGCGGCTGGCCAGATAGGCCATGCCGCACAGCAGCGCCAGCATGCCGCCCTTGCCCAGGCCGGGAACGGCCTGGACATTTCCGGGGCCGGCACCGGGCCCTGGGTCCGTGCCCGGACCGGGGTCGGGATCGGTGCCCGGGCCCGGGTCGGGAGGATCGGCAGCGATCACCTCGATGGACACGGCTGCCGGTGCGGCAGCGCTCTGGTGCCCGTCGGATACCGTGAAGGCGAAGGTATCGGGCCCGGAGTAGCCGGCCGCTGGCGTGTAGACCAGCGTGCCCGTCTGGGGATCGAAGCCGCTGATGCCGCCATGGGCGGGGCCCGTGGTGATCTCGAAGCGCAGCGGGTCCGACTCGAAGTCCGTGCCAGCGAGGGTGATGGACAGCGCCGTATCCTGCGGCGTCGTGACGGCTTGCGGCAGCGCCACGGGGGCGGCGTTGGCCGCCATCGCGTTGGAAAAGCGCGAGGTGTCACCGGTGGAAATCCGGGTGGCGGTCGCCGTGACAGCGGCCTGGTCGCCCGGGGGCATGGCGCCCTTGAACGCCAAGGGCGCATGGCCGGAGGCATCGGTGGTCACGGTCTGCGAGCCCAGCAGAACCTTGCCGGCGGCGCGCTCCACCAGCCCGTCGGGCAGCCTGGGCGTCGAGAAATACTCGATGCGCATGCTCTCGTTGGCGACGCTGTCCAGCGTGCCGGACAGGCCGTCGGGCGTCACCGTGAGCAGCACCGGATCGGCAGGATCTCCGTTGGCCAGGCTGGTTCGTGCGATGCCTCCCTCGGTATTGCCGTAGATGGCATTGCCGAGCATGGAGACGCCCTTGACTTCGTCCCCCCGCAGTCCCACGCCGAACAGCCTGTTGTGCGCAATCACGTTGGCATGTGCCGCGTCGTCACCGCCGACCAGGGTGTCATGGGCCTTCTGGAAAAAGGAAACGCCCTCACCGTTGGGCAGGGCGGTTCCCTGGGGACTGACGCCCACGTAGTTGCCCTGCACGAGGTTGTTCTTGCCGGCGCCCTGGAACTGTATGCCGGACGCCTTGCTGCCACCGACGATGTTTCCGCGCACGGTCACCTCGTCCGAATCCTTGATGACGATGCCCCATTGATTGGGCAGCATGGTGCTGGCATCCAGGCTGGTTCCCACGATATTCCCGGCAATCAGGGTATTCGAGTTGCGTGCGGCGTAGTTTCCATTCAATTCAATGGCCGTTTCCTTGTTTCCGGCAACCAGGTTGCCGTCTTCAGGGCCTGTGCCAATGCGATGTCCGCCTTCCGGCGAAAAGAATACGGCAATGCCTGGCCCATTGTTGGCAATCATGGCCGTGCCGGCTGCATTGGTCCCGACACGGTTGCGGGTCACCAGCGTGTGCGAGCCGGAAATGGAAATCCCGGATGAACCACCGGTTTCCCTGACATTGCCGGAGACGAGGTTGCTGTCGATCAGCGTGCCGGTAAATCCGGATGCCACGCTGATGCCGTTTCCCTGGTTTCCCAGCGCCACATTGCCGGTGATATCGGTGCCTATGTAATTTCCCTGAATGATGTTTTCTGTGCCGACGCCCGGCCAGGAAAGCCATACTCCGGAATTTTCCGCCGCGGAAATGACATTTCGTCCGCCAATATCCAGATTGCCGATGCGGTTGCGGTTGCCGGAGTTGACAATAATGTTGCTGCGATTGCCCATGGCGACCGTTCCCGATGCGTCAACGCCTATATGACAGCCCAGCACGGTGTTGCCGTCGCCTGTCACCGTCAGGGCCGTGCTGAAGCCGCCTATCGCCAGACCGCGCACCGTGATGGCGCCTGCCAGCTCGAGCCCTGTACCGAACTCGGAGCTGCCTGCCTGCAGCGTGATCAGGGGGCGGCGTGGCAAGTGGTCCTCATAGCCGGGTTGCGTGCTGGCGTCCACCGTCAGCGATGTGGCCGGTGCAATGGGCTGCATGAGGCTGCCATTCCAGTTGCTTTGGGTGACGATGGTCTGCTCTCCCCCCGCACCGATGCTGAACTCGATGCGGTTGTCGCCCCCTTTGTTGCGGTTGGCGTTGGCGTAGGTGATGGCGTCGCGCAGGGAGCAGGGTCCCAGGCCGGTGCTGGCGCACGGGCCGCTTGCGTCGGCGGCGCTGTCCACCACGACGGTCCATGCATGGGCCGTGGCGACACAGCCTTGCAAGAGCAACGCCAGGGCGAGCAGGCGCAGCGGCCTGCTTGCCGGCCTGGTAGTGAATCGTTGCCTGTATATCCTCATTGCCATTTTTACTTTCCCTGAAATGGGCTGCCGAAACGCATTCTGGATATTGCGCAATACAGGACGTGAAATAGCGCTGGCATTCTGCATGCGCGACGTCTGTGTTCAATATCACAGGGGTGGTCAGAAACGGAGCAGCCTTTGTCGATGAATCAATCCGGCAATGATCTCCAAGGCATAGGGATATTGGTTTAAGAATTTTCTTAAAGTGACAGGAATAATGGCATTTCCAAAGATATTTGACGATTTTCCGATGGAGGATCGATGCTTGAAATCGCTCTTTGGAGAGGCGGCGTGCAAGAGGTTTCAGCATTAAGAAAATTCTTAGTCCAAATTCGCCTTTTGATTCCTAAGATTCGGCAATGCGCCAGTTTCAAGCTCTCTTGTTTTCTTCCAGATCGACACATCACAGGCTGTGCCTGTCCCTGGCACGGCGTGACTTGATGGCATTTGCACTGGCGATCATGGCCATGCTGGCCTGTGCCGGTCACGGCGGCAGGGACGGCGCCGCCCCGGCGACGCCGTCGCGCAGCCTCGGCCATGTGCCCGTGCGAGACATTCAGTTGTTTTTCATGGACCGATGTTTCCTGCTGCTGGACGCTGCGGTGGAGGCCACGCACGCAGCCATCCACACGCAAGCCGGTTATGCCTGGCCGTGGCGCGCCAGCGCACCGCAGGGCCAGCCCGGGCCGCTCCATTCACTGAGGCAGGCAGGCCGGGCGCTTCCCGAATCCCTGTTGCTGAGCAAATCCGCGAACAACGCCGGATGGCTTGCAGGCCGCTGGGAGCCCGCGCGGCAGCTGGTCAGGGCCCATGTCTGGCTGCTGCTGGGGTCCGTGTCGCTGGGGCTTGCCTTCATGGCTGTTCTTGCATGGTGCGTGCGCCGGCTGCGCCGCGGCGTGCCGGCTTCGGCCTGGAGCCGGGCAGGCGCCTGCGCCGCCGGTGATGCGCTCTGCCGAAAGCTGCTGGACACGGCCCCTGTGGGCCTGGCGCTGGTGCGGTGCAGCGATCGCAGCCTGCTGCTGTCCAACGGACTGGCGCGGCAGTGGGTGTGCAGTGATTCTTCGTGGTTCGAGCATGCCGTTGCCGCGGGCGCGCAGCAGGGCCGGCGCGAGCTGGTGCTGGGAGACGGTCGGCTGGTGGAGGTCCGCACCACGCACACCAGCCACGCAGGCGAGCCGGTGGTTTTTTGCCTGGTCAGCGATGTGACGGCGCTCAGGCAGGCGCAGGCAGCGCTTGTCGATGCCAAGCTGCGCGCCGAATCGGCAAGCCAGGCCAAGACGCAGTTTCTGGCCACCATGAGCCATGAAATACGGACGCCGCTCTTTGGTATCCTGGGAACGCTGGAGCTGCTGGCGCTGTCCAGAGCTCCTTCCGAACAGACCCGCTACCTGGGGGCCATGCAGCAGGCGTCGGCCTCCTTGCTGCGCATCGTCAACGACAGCCTGGACCTGTCGGCCATCGAGGCGGGCCGGCTGCAACTGGAGGCCCATGCGTTCTCGGCCACCGAACTGCTCGACAGCGTGGCCGCGGGCCTGCTGTCGCGTGCCGAGCAAAAGGGGCTGCAGCTGTATGCCGTCTCCGATGTGAAAACGCCGCCCCTGCTGGTGGGCGATGCCTTGCGGCTGCGGCAGATCCTGGACAACCTGGTGGGCAATGCCATCAAGTTCACGTTCTCCGGCCATGTGGCCATCCGCCTGCAGGTCATGGGAGAGAGCGAGGAAGGCACCGACCTGCGGTTCCAGGTTCAGGACACGGGCATCGGCATCGAGCCGGAGCAGCAGCCCTTCCTGTTCGACCCGTACTTCCGTGCCCATGCGGCCACGCAGCAGCAGGTCCAGGGCGCGGGCCTGGGTCTGTCCATCTGCCTGCGCCTCAGCCAGGAGATGGGCGGGCGGCTGACGGCCGCCAGCCAGCCGGGACTGGGGACCTGCGTGTCATTCGAGCTGCGCCTGCCGCGCGAGAGCGCGGCAGGCTATGAGGCGGTGCCCAGCCTGTTGCCGCACACCGTCTACGTGGATGGCGCCATTCCGGAAGTCGTGCACAACCTGTGCGCCTGGCTGCGGCATTGGGGCGCCATGGCCCAGCCGTACCGGGAGCAGGTGCAGGGCCCCAATGAACAGGCGGTGCTGGTGCAAGCCTGGCCACGGTCGGTGCGCCGTCCGCAATGGACGGGCAAATGCGTTCTGGCGCTGGCGCCGGGCGAGGTCCCCCGCGAAACCCTGCAGGCCCGTGTGTGGGAAACCAGCATGCCTGGCGTGCTGGCCGTGGGCCAGGCGCTGGGCATGGCCCAGCAGGGCATTGCGCCGGGCGCGCGCCCTGACCTGTACGCCGCCGTTCCCCAGGTCCACGAGCCGATGGGGCTGAGTGTGCTCATCGTCGAGGACAACCCCATCAACAGAATCATCCTGCGAGAGCAACTGCAGGTGCTGGGCTGCGAGGTCCAGCAGGCCAGCAATGGACAGGACGCGCTGTCCATGCCCGGCCTTCTCGAATTCGACGCCGTTCTCACCGACCTGCACATGCCGCTGCTGGACGGCCTGGCCCTGGCGCGTGCGCTGAGAAAGCGTGGCTACGGCCGCCCGATCGTCGGGCTGACGGCCAATGCCCAGCCGCAGACGCAGACGCAGGCGCAGGCGCAAGGGCAGGCGCAAGGGCAGGGCGACGGACTGCCGGCCGGCTTCGACAGCCTGCTGTGCAAGCCATTCACGTTGGCGGTGCTGCGCACCACCCTGAACCACATCAAGCAATGCAGGACCTGATCCCATGCTGTCGACATTCAAAGTACTCATTCTTGACGACCACGCCCTGTGCTGCGAGCACACGCGCAGCCTGCTCATGGAGGCGGGAATCGTGGACACGCACATTGCCTGCAACGCACGCGATGCCCTGCAAATGCTGCGCGATGGCGGATTCCACCTCGTCATCACCGACCTGAAAATGCCCGACATGGACGGCCTGCAGTTCATCAATGAACTGAGCCAGCGCGGCCTGCATCCCATGCTCGTCATATCCAGCTCCTGCTCGCGCCGGTTGATGAACAGTGTCAGTCTCATGGCCAAGGAGTCCGGCTTTTCCGTCATCGGGATGTTTCAAAAGCCGTTCGGTGCGGACCATGTCCAGGTCCTGGCCAGCCAACTCAGGTCCTTGCGTGCCTACGAGAGGAAAAGCGCTCCAGGCATCAAGGAACGGCCGATTTTCGCCAAGGCACACCTGATCCAGGCGCTGGAGGAGAAAACCATACAGGCCTGGTTCCAGCCCAAGAAATCCCTGCTCACGGGCCACACCGTCGGTGTGGAAGCGCTGGCACGCTGGAACGATCGGCAGTTCGGCTTCATGATGCCGGGCTCGTTCATGTCAGCCATACGGTTCCATGGCCTGGACCATGCCTTGCTGGTGCGGATGATGGAAGACGCCATGGCAGCGCACCTGGCCTGGCGCAGTGCCGGACATGTCGTGCCTGTGTCCGTCAACCTGCCGATACCGCTGCTGGACGATATTGGCCTGCCGGATGAATTGCACGGCATGGCGGCCCGGTGCGGCATCGCTGCGGAGAACATCACGTTCGAGCTGCTGGAGGACCAGGCCGTCGGCATACCCGCCAACTACTACATGTGCGCGAGCCGCCTGCGGCTCAAAGGCTTTGGCCTGGCCCAGGATGACTACGGGCGGGGTTACAGCTCGATGTACAGCCTCATCTCCACGCCCTTCACCGAATTGAAGATCGACCGGGCCTTCGTGGCCGGCGCCTCGGGTGACGAGGTGCGCACAGCCGCCTTGACATCGTCGGTGCAGCTGGGGCGGCAACTGGGCCTGACGGTGACGGCGGAAGGGGTGGAGACCACCCAGGACCTGGAGTTGCTGCGCAGCATCGGCTGCGATTGCGTGCAGGGATATCTGCTGTCCGCCGCGGTGCCCGCCAGCGAATTTGCCCTTATGCTGGCATCCGAACCCCGACACCAAGGCAACCCCACCTGACCCAAGCACGCAAGGCGTCCATGCCCGACTCCCCGTTCAGCAAGATCACACGCACCACACGCTGGCAGAACCGGGTACTGTTTGGAGTGCTTCCCCTTGCGATCTTCCTCATCGCCGTGCTGCTGTGGGGCTCTGAGAGGATCTTCGAGCAGGAGCAGGGCCGCCTGGCCTTGAACTTCTCCGCCATCGTCGGCTCGCTGCAGGAGCAGGAAATCTTCCTTCGGCGGCTCAAGGGCCGCAACGAGTCCTGGAAAGCGCTGCCGGACCAGAGGATAGCCACCATCGTCGACGTGCCCGCACCTGCGCAGGCGGACTACCGCATGTTCCGTGGCCGCGAGGCCATCGGCGGCATTCCCTTTTCATTGCAATGCTCTGCGCGCGTGGCCTGCGACACGCTCCCGGACCGGCTTTTCTCGCTGGGCAGCTCCCTGGCCGCAGGCTATTCCTCCTTCTGGGCAGGCTCCTACTTCCCTGCAGCCGCTGCCTTCTTCACCAAGGAGGACGGGGCGATCAGCATCGGCGTGCCGGCCATCGACGTGCCCATCGGCAACGAGAGCGTCACGCAGGAAATGTTCGACAGCACGATTGCCGCCGTCAAGGCGCATCTGCGGGCCAGGGCCGCCGATGCCCGGCCGGGCGCCGGCTCCACGGCGCCGGCGCAGGAGATCGTCTGGTTCCGGTCGCCCCAGTTCCCGGAAAAGATGATCGGCATGGTCGCAGCCGGCTTTTCAAGCCATATCGATGCCGGCGACGAAGCCGCCACAAGCCCGATCTACGCTGCCATCCTTTTCAGCCGCCAGCGCATCAGCGCCATAGAAAGATCCATCCATACGCTGCCCAGGCATCTTTTCTGGCTGGAGCACCGGGATTTCGGCGTGCTCATGGGCACCGGCCCGGTGCCGCAGGTGGACGAGGCGGGGATGCGGTACACGCGCAATGGCCTGGTCCTCAAGACCGAGGATGCCTCCGGCCGGTGGACCGGCTACTACCAGGTGGACTACGCCACCTTTTTCCAGGGCAGGCTGTTCGCCCCTTCTGCCGGCCTGGTGCTGGCCCTGCTGCTGAGCCTGCTGGCCGGTATTGCCTATACCCGCTGGTTCAACCGCAAGGTGATTGCGCCCGCGCAGGAGGCGCAGCGGGTCATCGTCGAGAGCAATGAATTCAACAGGACGCTGATCGAAACCGCTCCCGTGGCCATCTGTCTTGTGGCCTACGGCAGCGGGAAAATCATCTTCAGCAACTCGTTGGTGCAGGAGTGGCTGCACTCGGCCGATGGCTACCTGCGCCCCGGCTCGCCGGAGAACAAGGCGGCACTGGACGAGATTGTCCAGGCCCGGGCCGCAGGCACCATGGAGCGCCTGGTCACCGCGCAGGGCCGAACGCTTTACGTGGCCTACGCGCCCACCCGCTACCTGGGCCAGGATGTGACGCTGTGCGTGTTTGCCGACGTCAGTGCGCGCGCAGAAATCGAGAGCAATCTGGAGCGGGCAAGAATCGCGGCGGACGAGGCCAACGAGGCAAAGTCCACCTTTCTGGCGACCATGAGCCACGAGATCCGCACGCCGCTGTATGGCGCGCTGGGCACGCTGGAGCTGCTGGGCCTGACCGATCTCACGCAGCTGCAGCGCAAGTATGTGGACCGTATCGAAGCCTCTTCGTCCATCTTGCTGCAGATCATCAGCGACATCCTGGACACCAGCAAGATCGAGGCGGGCCAGTTGCAACTGGAAAAGGCCCCGTTCAATCCCCGGGAGCTGGTGCAAAACTGCACCAGCTCCTATGCCGCCATGGCGCAGCAAAACGGCCTGCTGCTGTTTTCCTGCGTGGACGCGCATGTGCCCGAGTCGGTGCTGGGCGATGCGGTGCGCATCCGCCAGATCCTGGGCAATCTCATCAGCAATGCCGTCAAGTTCACGGAGGCCGGCCATGTGATCGTCCGCCTGCGCAGCGTGCCGGGCACGGCCTCCCAGGTCCGGCTGGTGTTCGAGGTCTGCGACACGGGCGTGGGCATAGAAAAATCCCTGCATGGCGAGCTCTTCACACCCTTTTATCTGGTCAAGAACAGCAGCCGCACCGCCCGTGGAGCGGGCCTGGGCCTGTCCATCTGCTGGAGCCTGGCCCGGATGATGTCCAGCTCCATCGAGGTCTGGAGCGAGCCCGGCCTGGGCAGCCGGTTCTGGTTCGAGCTGGGGCTGGAGACCGTCGCGCAGGAGGAGGAGGAGGCGCCCGAGCTCAAGGGTGCCCGCATCGCGGTGCGCACTCCCCACCCCGAGCTGACGGACAACATCTGTGCCTGGCTGCAGCGCTGGGGCGGCCAGGCCCGCGCAGTGGGCGCCGCCCCGGTGGCCGCAGACAAGGATGAACTGCTGCTGGATGTCCTGTTGCCGGCGGACAGCCCCGCGCCCGGATGGATGGGGCCGCACCTGAACCTTTCCTCGCCGGACAACCGGGGCATTGATGGGCACAACGTTATGAGCATCGGTTTGGGCATTGCGCAAGTGCTCGGCGGCGCACAGCGCTCGGCCGGCTCCGGCTCCGGTTCCGATCTGCCCCTGTTCGACCTGCGCGTGCTGGTCGCCGAGGACAATCCAGTCAACCAGGTGACGCTGCGCGGCCAGCTCGAGAGCCTGGGCTGCGAAGTCACGGTCGCCGACGACGGGGAGGAGGCGCTGGCGCTGTGGGACATCAGCCCGCACGATCTGGTGCTGACGGACGTGAACATGCCCTACCTCAACGGCTACGAACTGGCGGAGCGGCTGCGTGCGGAGGGCGTTGCCTGCCCCATCGTCGGCGTGACCGCCAATGCCATGCTGGACGAGGAAAACCGCTGCCTGAATGCCGGCATGAATGCCTGGCTGGTCAAGCCCATCCAGTTGCGCACGCTGGTCCGCACCCTGGAGAAGTTCGCGCCGAAAAAGCGGCTCCGTCCGGCGCCTGCCCAGGCCGATACCCCGGTGGGGGACACCCCGCAGCCTGCGGCCCTGTCGGAGCCCAACGTGCTGCAGACGCACAGGCAGGTCTTCGTGCAGTGCATGAACGACGACATCGCAATGCTGGCCCGCGGCCTGGAGGAGCGCCGGCCCGACCTGGCCGTGCAGGCGCTGCATCGCATGCGCGGCGCCTTGTTGCTGGCCAGGATGCAGGAGCTTGCCGCGCGCACCCAGTCGCTGGAGGACCAGCTCCCGAACGGCACCCGGGAGCCCGGCCTGCAGGCCGCGCTGTCAGTCCTGCTGGACGACCTCTTGGCCGACCTTCGCGCGATGATGGCGCAATTGCCCCAGCCCTAACCCTTTGCTTGCGATCCCATGAAACTGAAACTGCGCATTGCTGTCGTGGACGACCACGCCGTGGTCCTGCTTGGCGTCAAGGACTTCCTGGAGCAGGACCCCAATCTCCAGGTCGTGGCCACGTTCAGCACGCCATCGTCCTTGATGCAATACGCCAGATCGAACCCCCTGGACGTGGTTCTGACCGACTACTCCATGCCGGGCGACGATGTCTATGGCGATGGCCTGCGCTACGTGGACTATCTGATACGCCACTTCCCGGACATCAAGGTGCTGGTGCTGACGACCGTCTCCAATCCCATGATCATCTCGGCCCTGTATGACGCCGGCGTCGCCGGTGTGCTGCTCAAGGAAGAGCCGCTCACCCAGATCATGGCGGCGCTGCAGTGTGTCCGCCTCAATGCCCGCTACTATTCGCCCTCATTCCAGGCCGACACGCCCAGGCAGGAGCGGTCCGTTTTCCTGGCCGAGCGCGCCAACAGCCTCTCGCCGCGCGAGTTCGAAGTCCTCAGGCATTTCGCCAATGGTGAGTCCATCACCGAAATCGCCGCACGGCTGCGGCGCAGCGTCAAGACCGTCAGCCTCCAGAAGAACTCCGCCATGCGCAAGCTGAACGTGGACAGCAACCAGGACCTGGCGGCCTTCTGCGCCGAGCACCATCTCTTCGACTGACCGGCCTGCGGGCTGCACAAGCCGGTCACCCTTTTAGCCCCTGGCCTTGCGCCTGGCTGCCGTCCTCGGCGTCCCCCTCACCCAGGGGATAGTACGGTTCGGACGACATCAGGCGAAACCCCAGAAGTGCCCCGCGCCGGCTTGTCTTCATCGCCAGGGGCGCCTGGCAATGCACGCAGTCATAGTTCACGAAATTGGCGTCCTGCTCCAGTGAATAAAAGCGGAACCTCAGTCCGGAGTGGGGCGTTGACAGGCTTGTATTGCTCAGCAATTCGTAGCATGGGTCGCACAGTTTCTGCGAGATTCTCTTTGGCTGCATGTCTGGAAAAAACGGATCGATATACCGCTCTCCAGTCTTGCCCGGCCTTGCGCAGCCCAGGTTAAGACGATTCTTATTGCCGCCCGGCGCGCATCAAAGCGGCTGCTGCTGCGTCGTGCAGTGGATGCCGCCACCCCCGGCGGCAATCGCGTCGATGTCCAGCTGCACCACCTCGCGGCGGGGAAACAGCTCGCGCAGCAGGGAGCGGGCGTTGGCGTCCGCGCGGGCATCGCCAAACTGCGGGGCGATCACGGCGCCGTTGCACACATAGAAGTTGATGTAGCCGGCCGCGAACTCCCTGGACTCCAGCTTGCTGCGCACCGACGAGGGGCCCTTGAGCACCTGCACGCTGAGCTTTTGCCCGCGCGCATCGGTGGCCTGGCGCAGTATGTCCAGGTGGCGCCGCGTGACGGCGTAGTCGTAGGAGTCCGGGTCGTCGTCCAGGCCTGCCACCACCACGCCGGGCGAGGCAAAGCGCGCATAGAAGTCGGTGTGCCCGTCCGTGATGTCGCGGCCCGCAATGCCGGGCAGCCAGATGATCTTGCGCAGGCCCAGCAGGCGCTTGAGTTCGGCCTCGCAGGCGCTTTTCGACAGGCCCGGATTGCGGTTGGGGTTGAGCACGCAGCTTTCGGTGATGAGGGCCGTGCCCTGGCCGTCCACCTCGATGCCGCCGCCCTCCAGCACCAGCGCGGTCTCCAGGTAGCGCACGTTGGCGGCTTCGGTGACAAAGCCTGCCACCTCGGCATCGTTGTCATGCGCCTGCTTGTCGCCCCAGCCGTTGAAGTTGAAATCCACGCCCGCCAGTTCGCCCTTGCTGCTGCCAGTGCCGCTGCCCAGCTTGCGCACGAAGACCGGCCCGGTGTCGCGCATCCAGAGGTCATCCACGGGCTGCACATGCAGCTTGACGCGGTTGCCGCACAGGCGCGCTGCCAGGTCGTAGTCGCGCTCGCGCACCAGCATGTTCACGGGCTCGAAGGCGGCAATGGCGCGCGCAATGCCGGCCAGGTGCTCGCGCGCGGGCTCCAGCAGGCGGCGGCCCCAGACCCTCTCGCTGGGGCCGAAGGACATCCAGGTGGACTGGTGCGGCTCGCCCTCGTCGGGCATGTGCCAGGTCTCCAGGCTGTCCGGGTCTTGGCGGCTGCCTTCGGCACGGGCTGCCGTGGAGCGGGCGGCGGCGGTGCCGGCCAGGGCCGCCATGGGCGACAGGCCCAGGCAGTTCAGCAGGCAGCGGCGGGAAAGGGCGTAAGGCATGGTGTCTTCAGCAGGTGCTTGGGGGAATGCCGCGATTGTCCGAGCCCGTATTCATTCTGAAAATTGATATCTTTTGCTGTAATCAATCAACCCAGCTCATGCTTTGGCAAGCGGCACTGCCTGCTCCACAAGGTAGTCAAACACCTCGCGCACCAGCGCCATGCGAGGCTCCCCCTCGATGCGCGACATCCACAGGCGGCCCAGCGCAAAGGGTGGAATGCCTTCCAGCAACTGCAACCGGCCCGTGCCCAGTGCCTCGTCCGCCAGCAGGCGCGACACCACGGCGCAGCCGCGCCCGCGCAGCGCCGCGTCCAGCAGCAGGCGTGCGTCGTCGTAGATGGCGGTCTTGCGCAGCCGGCCCAGGTGCTGGCGGATGAAGGGGCCGGTGCGGTCGCTGGTCAGGTCTTCCTCTAGGCACAGCAGGCCGTCGCCTGTGTGCGGCCCGGGTGCGCGCACGGCCACCAGCTCGTCGGCCAGCAGCGGCACCTGCAGCACATCGGTCTGCCGCAGCGGCTCGCGGGTAATGGCGATGTCCACATCCAGCTCGTCGATGTAGCGCGCCGTCTCGTCGGTGGAGACGATGGGGCACAGCTGGGGGTGGCGCTGCAGCAGGCCGTCCAGGCGCGGCTGCAGCCAGCCGCTGGCCACGGGGGCGGGGCAGACGATGGTGACCAGGCTGTCGTCCATGTAGGTCTCGATGCGGCTGAGCCCGTGGCGTATCTGGTCCAGCGACTTGCCCACGCTGTCCAGCAGCAGCCGGCCCGCCACCGTCAGTTCCACGCCGCGCCCCTTGCGGCGGAACAGCGGCTGGCCCAACTGCTGCTCCAGCTGCGCAATCTGGTGGCTCACGGCGGATTGGGAAATGCACAGCTCCTCTGCCGCGCGCGAGTAATTGCCCAGGCGGGCTGCGGTCTCGAAGCCGATCAGGAACCGGAAGGAGGGGAGGCGGGCATTGGACATGGGGCACGGCAGACAAAGCGGTGGAACCGGAATTGTCGACGCACCCAGCCGAAGCCGGGCGCGATGGCCGGACGCTGCCGTTGCAACACTTGGTTACTTCCTTGACCCATCTCAAATCCCGCATGCGGCAGCGTCGATACGCTTCGGCCCATGAATCACCAGGGCTTGACTTTGGTCAGCATGGCTTGGCACGCAGGCATTCCCCGCCTGTGCGCGCACAACAGCGGCGCACAACGCCGCACAGGAGATGCATCAATGCACATCGGTCAACGTTTCTGGCGCCGCCAAGGATTGGGCGCAAAGCTGTCACTCACCAATTTTGTCTGGGTCGCCGCCATCCTGGCGCTGCTGGTGCTGGGCATTGCCTGGGATGTGAGCAAGTCCCTGCAGAAAAAAATGCACAACGAGATGCAGCAGGGCGTCCAGATGCTGCACAACTTCGTCGAGTCCACCGACAAGGAGCTGCGCCAGCGCACCCAGTTCCTGGCCGACAGCCTGGCGCGCAGCCTGCAGGGAACGCTCAGCCTGGACACCAGCGGCGGCGAACCCGTGCTGAGCCTGGACGGCCAGCCGCTCAACGGCAACGATGCACACCTGCAGGCCTTCACGCGCAGCACCGGCGCCGTGGCCACCGTGTTTGCGGCCCAGGGGCAGGGCGACTTCGTGCGCATTGTCACCACGCTCAAAAACGAGAAAGGCGACCAGAGCGCGGCCGTGCTGGGCAGCCGGCTGGACCGCGCCCATCCCGCCTACGCCGCCATCCAGGCCGGCCAAAGCTACATGGGCCTGGCCCACCTGTTCGGCCGCCAGTACATGACGCAATACCGCCCGCTCAAGGACGCCTCCGGCGCCACCGTGGGCATCGCCTTCGTGGGCCAGGACTTCTCGCAACTGCTGGAGCACTTCAAGGATTCCATCCGCGCGCTCAAGGTGGGCCAGACCGGCTACTACTACGTGCTCAATGCCGAAGACGGCCCCCAGCGCGGCCAACTGGTCGTGCATCCCGCCCTGGAAGGCCAGAACATGAGCGATTCCAAGGACGGCGATGGCCGCTTCTTCATCCGCGACATGCTGGACCGCAAGCAGGGCAGCATGGCCTATCCCTGGACCAATCCGGGCGAAACCCAGGCCCGCGACAAGCTGGTCGTCTTCAGCCAATACGCACCCTGGAACTGGGTCATTGCCACCAGCGCCTACGTGGACGAAGCCGTATCCGAGACCCGCAGCCTGATCCTGCAGTTCGCCCTCATGGGCCTGGGCGCCGTGCTGCTGCTGTCGGCGGCATGGTTCTGGCTCATCCGCCGCATGATCGTGCGCCCCTTGAAGCAGGCCAGCCACATGGCCTACGCCATTGCCGATGGCGACCTGACCGTGCGCATCGCCAGCGACCGCCAGGATGAAATCGGCCACTTGCTGGAAGCCATGAACACCACCAGCACGGGCCTGACGCGCGTGGTCGGCAGCGTGAACGAACAGGCCCACAGCGTGGCCCTGGCCAGCGCGGAAATCGCCCAGGGCAACCAGGACCTGGCCGCCCGCACCGAAAGCGAAGCCAGCGCGCTGGAGCAGACCGCCGCCGCCATGGAGGAACTGGGCTCCACCGTGGCCCACAACGCAGACCACGCGCAATCGGCCGACCGCATCACGCGCGAGGCCCAGCGCGTCGTCACCGAAGGCGGGCAGGCCGTGCGCAAGGTCGTGCAGACCATGCAGGGCATAGACGCCAGCAGCAAGAAGATTGCCGACATCATCGGCGTCATTGACGGCATTGCCTTCCAGACCAATATCCTCGCCCTCAACGCCGCCGTGGAAGCGGCCCGGGCCGGCGAGCATGGCCGCGGCTTTGCCGTGGTGGCCGAGGAAGTGCGCGCCCTGGCAGGCCGCAGCGCCGAGGCCGCCAAGGAAATCAAGCAGCTCATCAGCCACAGCGTGGCCGAAATCCACACCGGCAACCAGGAGGCCGCGTTTGCCGGGGAAACCATGGAGCAGGCCATGGAGGAAATCCGCAAGGTCACCCAGCTCATCTCGGACATCAGCCACGCCAGCGCCGAGCAGAACAGCGGCGTCGCCCAGGTGGCCGAGGCCATCACCCACATCGACCAGACCACGCAGAAGAACGCGGCCCTGGTCGAGGAAATGGCAGGCGCCGCCGCCGGCCTGCGCCACCAGTCCGATCAGTTGGTGCGCGTGGTCTCGGTCTTCAGGCTGCCGGGCGGCAGCGGTGCGCCGCTGCAGACTGCGGCCCGCGCAGCGAGCGCCACGCCAACCACCAGCGCCGCAATCCACCGTGCCCCGGCCCTGGCGCCCAGCGCTGCCGCAGCCAAGCCCGCAGCCCCGGCGGCCCCGGCAAAAACGGCCGCCGCCAAGCCCGTCGCCATGGCCTCCACGGCCGATGACGACTGGGACAGTTTCTGAGAGCCACCGGGTGAGGCCAGGGGAGCCTGGAGCCCCTGGTGCCCTGGTTCCAGCGGCCCGCCCTCTCAGGCCCGCGGCGCTCTGGCATGCTCTGCAGCCACTCCATGAACCGGTTGAATCCCATTGACGCCCCTTGAATACATCGATCGCGCCCTGGCGCTGGTGGCCCAACGTGCCCTGGCCCTGCCAGGGCACGATGTCTTCCAACACCTGGCGCAACAGCTGCAATACGTGCGTGCGGTGCTGCTGGACCGGGGCCTGGATCGCTCCAGGCTGCACCAGATCACCATCGGCAGCATGGCGGTCAAGGAGTTCGACGAGACCGATCCAGAGCTGGCCCGTGCCCTGAAGGATGCGCACCACGTGGCCGTGCAGACCGGGCGCGGGCTGAAGATCGATTTGCCCTGAGCGCGCTCCAGCAAAGGAAATGGCGGGGGCAGTTTGGCGCTACGCCAGCGGAGTCTCGAAGACCACCCGGCCCAGGCGACTCTTGACGATGTAGCTGTTGCCGCTGATCTCGGCGGTCTTGAAATAGTCGCGCCGGTCAATGAAGCCGGGCACATCGCTCATCCACAGTTTTTGCGGGGTGCTCTGGCCTGCCCTGGTCACTTCGCAATACCAGGCTTCACCCACTTCGGAATCAAGGCGCCGGAACACTTCCCGGTCAGCCGCTGGCCACTCCTGGGGTAAAGGAGTGGCATTTGACGCCCGCCTCAGTCGTGCCGCGCCATCAGGTCACGGCGGCGGCGCTCGTAGTAATGCCGCTGGCACTCGGCCGCTTCCTGCCAGGCCTGCCTGTCGATGGCCTCCTGCACATGGTCCGGCAGCGGCCGGGGCGCAGCCGCAGTCGCCAGCATGGCCTCCATGCCCTCCAGCGGCGCAAAGCCCAGGCAGGGCAGCTCGAACGGCAGCATGGGCTCCTGCGCATTGGCAAGAATGGCCCCCAGCGCCCAACGCGCCATGCGGTCGAAGAAGCCGTCAGGGTGCCCATGGTTCCAGTACCGCGCCATCTCCGGCCCCGCAAACCGCATGGCGTCATAGGCATGCCTGGGGTTATGGCGGGCCAGCTCCACCACCTCGCTGAACCAGATCTCTCCAATCCCATAGTGCTCATGCCCGCTGTTCGCGCGCGGCGGCACAAACCACTGAATGCGCTCCCCCTTCGCATTGCGCCGTGTGAAAGACAGGTCATCGCAGGTGCGGATGCGGCGCAAGACCTTGGGCGCAGGCCCCGGGATCAGGCTCTGGGGCGGATGCTTGGTCTTGTACTTGGGTTTGCGGTCTTTGGCCGATGCATCCATGCTGGCCAGGACCTTGTGCTTCACCCAGCGCCTGAAGCGCTTGGCCTCAGGTGAGGGGCTGGCCTGGATCAGCGCATGCAAGCCGTCCGCGTTGACGGCAGCCACGGCTTCGCGCCTGGGCTTGCGGCCGGGCTCGCTGGCAAGGCGCACGGTGCAGCGCTGGTCCTCAGCGAGCTTGCCGGTGGCCAGCTTGTGGCGGGAGATTCCCAGGGCGGTGCACACATCCTTGGCAAGAAGCCAAGTCACGCCATTCCCGGGGAATGTGCGGATCGGGATGTCGCCGAAGTGGAAGGTTTGGGGGGTGATGTCGTCTGCAGGGATTCCACGGACGGACGGGGTCTGCGTAGCCATGACTGGCCTCCTATGATTCGTTGGACTACCAACTTCGCCTCCTGTTGAGAGAGGCGGCCGGGTGCTTCAACACGGTCATAGGGCCGCCCGCAGATTTCCCCCGAAGGGTCTTGTATAGCTGCGCGCCACCCGGCCATAAGCAAGCCTTGCCCCGGAGCTCGGGGCAAGACGAAACGTATGGACGAAAAAAAGCCACTGGACTTACGGGAGTGACTTCCGCCTATGAGGTGTGTTGAGCACCGGGGGGGATCGTAGCAGGTGTGGGGGTGCGGGAGCTGTCCAACTCGTCTACGCAGGTGTAGCGGATGGATGATGCAGGGGCGTGTTGATTGGAGGGCTCTGCAGTGATTTGCGAGAGCTACATCAGGTGGTTTGGTTGCTTTGCAGATCAGTTGCTCAGGACCTGTGGGTCAGCAGACGGCCAGGAGCAGACACATGCTGAAATATCTTGCTGAATTAGAGTTGAGCATCGAAGGTCGTGCCCAAATGCCTTTGGTTTAAAATCCAACGCCTGTAACCACAAAACCTGCTGTCTATTTTTTCCACCATTGCTTGCATGGGGGCATGGTTTTCCGCAGTGATCAAAATTCCTATCGAGAGCCACTCATGAAAAAATTGCGAATCATTGCATTTTTCGTTATTACAACCATTACAGGCAGCTTAAGCGCAGCGGACAATGAGCAACAGCAACCTTGGGCGCAGATGCTTGAAGTTATGGGATATGCGGAAATCGCGAAAGCGAGTCTAGCTAGAGGGTGTCTTCCTGATAATAATTTATCTAGGACAGCAGCCTACATTGCCCTCTGCCCCAAGTTGTCATTTATCTCGAACAAATTAATTAATGATGCTGCTCTGCCATTCGCGCGAAGGTATGTGTCTGGCTCCGAGGCACGGGACGTCATCGCTTACTATGCATCCCCTAGAACTCAACGCCTGAGAGATAAGATGAACCGTGAAATTCGAACAGGGAGAAATGACCAACTTTCACCAGCGGAATTGCAAGAAATAAAGAGGGTTGATAACGCCCCGTTTGCGCGTGCGCTCAGTGAATTTGCTGGAGACCCAGAATGTAACAGAGCGGTTGCCCGTGCAATACTGAGTTATGAACCATAATGTGCGGTTTCTCAAAACCATTTGAAGCGAACTTCCGCTTTGGGTCGAGAGCCGTCGTCTGGTTGTCTCGGCTGAACGTCGGCAACCAGCCTGAAGCCGTCATCTACCGAGATGTCTGTGAGGACCGCTCCTGGCCGAGACCGACATTTCACATGCACGGAAATCAGCCGACGTCGAAAATTCCCGCGTTGCCGGTGTGGAGCGCCGGCAACGCGGCGACTTCGGTCCGTTGAGAAGTGCATCCTGTAGTGTTCTTTACTCGATGGGAGACCATCATGGGAACCACAGGCAACTTCATTCATCGCGAGCCATGGAACAAAGGCAAGCTCGTCGGCCAAAAGGTACCCTTCAAACTTAAGGACATTTGGGCGCTACGCGTTCGGCTCCAAATGGACGGCAGGGTTCGTGAACTCGCCTTGTTCAACCTCGGCATTGACAGCACAGCTGCGCGGCTGTGACCTCGTCGCTCTCAAGGTTCGGGACGTGTGCCATGGCGATCAGGTGGCGACGCGCGCCATCATCATGCAGCAGAAGACACGGCGACCGGTCCAGTTCGAAATCACTCAAGCGACGCGGGACGTATTGCAGGTTTGGATCAAGCAGGCGCGCCTGAAGTCCGAGGACTTCCTGTCCCCCAGCCGACTGCACGAGTCGCCTCATTTGGGCACCCGACAGTACGCTCGGATCCTAGGACATTGGGTCGAGGAGCTCGGCCTGGACCGTGCGGAGTACGGCACGCACTCTGTACGCAGAACAAAGGCAACGCTGATTTACCGGCGCACCAAAAATCTCAGGGCGGTTCAACTACTTCTAGGACACTCCAAGCTCGAGTCGACAGTGAGATACCTGGGCATCGAGGTTGATGACGCCCTAGAAATTTCAGAGCAGACAGAAATCTGAGGTGCTCAGTGATGGCCGCACGGGCGCAAGCTTGGTTCGGCCGCTTTGAACGGCGGCTAGCTGGCACCGGGCGACCTGGAGATCGCGACCAGGAGTAGTCGGCCGCTGCAGACTTGTTGATCGAGTGGATGGCCACAATTAGGGGGCTCTCAAAACAGCGGCGGGCGAGCCGCTTCATTGGACTGATAACGTTGGCGTACCGCGCGATGCGAAGTGCATCTCGATCACTATGTTACAGTTTGACGCAGTAGCCGGATAGGCGCCCTTCATGCCCCAAGCTGAGGAGTAGTCGTGACACGTCCTCTTCGTAAACGCAAGCTCGACGGTACGCCTTACTTCAGGCGAGAAAAGGTCGAGAGCGAGATTCAAGCTCTCGCTGGGATCAGCGCCGCAGAACTGGAGCGTCGTGCTGACATATGGCAGGTCAGTGATCCCGAATACGTTTCCGCTGAAGCGTTGCTATATTTTGTGCGCAATGCGGCTTCCGGCGCTCATCGCGAGAAATTGACCGAGAAACTTCTTCTCCGCGTGGCTCGCCGAGTTCCCTCAGCAGCCAACGCCGACGGCAAAACGGTCTCGATGACCAAGATGAACATCCGCGAGGCCGTACGCGATCACTTCATTGACCTGCTACTCAGCGACCGGAACCAGTACGACGATCGCCTCGACTACTACGAGGTCAACTTCAACAGCGCGGTCGCGGCGGATCGTCGGGACGCGAACGATCGCCACTGGAAGCACGAGAACCGGACTACTGAAATTGAGACAGAGGATGGCGAGGTCTCCGTCCAGGTCGAGTCAGCCGTCGGAGACTACGACCCGTTCGACGCCAACGAACTCGACAAAAAAGATTACCGGCTCCTCCTTGATGAGGCGATTGACAGCCTACCTGAGTTCCAAAGGAGGATCGTCGTGATGTGGCGGCAAGACATTCCCATTGAGTCCAACGACCCCTCGGTCGAGTCCATCAGCAAAGTCCTGGGAAGATCGGAGAAGACCGTCCGCACGCATCGTGACAAGGCCTTTGTGTCTCTGAAGCTGCGCCTTGAGCGCAAGGGGAGGAAGTGATGGCTAATCGGCCACAAATCACCGCAGACGATGTCCTGAGGGCGTTCGCCATGGAATTTGAGTCAGGAGACGACGGAGTTCTGCAGCGATACCTCGCCCAGTACCCCGAGTATTCCTCGGCCTTGATAGACCTCTCCATGGAGATGACTCGCGAGTTTGACGACGACGTTCCCCCTGGTGCTGCCGAATTCGACCTCGTCGCGGCAGGCATGGAGCGTCTTCGAGAGACCCTGGCAACGCTTCAGACTCTGCAGGTTGCCCCAGCAAAGACGTTTGCCGACGCCATCAAAGTACTGTCCTTACCTGTGCAGGTTGGCCTTGCGTTCCGAGAGCGCCGGATAGAGGTCGCCACTTTGCCCCGCCGCGTTCTGGCGAAAATGGCTGAGGCGCTGCAGACATCAACCGAGACACTGCTCTCATACCTCGCTCTTCCTCCTGAGGCTCCGCTGGCTCGTGCTAGGAAGTCGGCCGTAAAACCTGTCGCCCCTGAGAAAGTGTCGTTCGAGAGAGTCTTGCAAGACGCAGGCGTCGACGAACAGAGCATTTCGAACCTATTTCGCGAGGAGTAGTCATGGACCCGATAGAGCTGGCTCGGCAGCACGCTCGGCGACTACATGATGAGGCCCTCCAGCGCGGGGGCAACCCCTGGTCTCCGTACGAATTCGCTGTTGGCATCGCGAACGACCTCGGCATAACCGTCGAGACCTGCGCTCCCGGCGCCGCGATGCTCGATGGCGGCCGAGCCTCCTTTGATCCTGAACTTCCCCTCATCCTCCATGAGCGCGAAGGCTCACCTTTCGATCAAGCCTTCCTGGTTGCGCACGAAATCGGGCACGCCGTACTGGGCGATGGAGAAAAGGCGCACGAGACAGCTGCGCAGATTGACCCAGCCCGCACCTCGGAAGCTGCTCCTATCGGGATGGATCGGGTCATCGACTATAGCCGCCGACAACGTCGAGAAGTCCAAATGGACCTCTTCGCCAGGGAACTTCTGCTACCGAGGTCCCGGATCGTTGACCTGCATGTTGTTCAGGGCCAAACCTGTTCTGACATTGCAGGACGTCTAGGTGCTCCATTCGAAGTCGTCGCTCAGCAGATGCTCGATGCGCTGCTCCTGCCAACCGTTCCGGTCGCCGCTGAAGCCGACCCCGTTGAAATTCCTCTCAACGACAAACAGCGTGATGCGGCTCGGCATCGGGGCGCGGCATTCCTACTACAGGCTGGGCCGGGAACGGGGAAGACCCGCACACTCGTTGCACGTGTTGAAAGCTTGCTGGACGAAGGCGTGGACCCACGACGCATCCTTCTCCTTACCTTCTCGAATAAGGCCGCTGGAGAGATGATCGAGCGGATCGCGTTGAAGCGGCCGAAGGACGCGGCAGCACTCTGCATCGGTACCTTCCACAGCTTCGGCCTGGACATCCTACGGCGATTCAATGACCGGTGCGGCCTACCGGCCGATCCCCGCCTGTTGGATCGAGCCGAGGCCGTGGAGCTTCTTGAGAACGAGTTTCCACGACTCGGCCTGACCCATTACCGCAACCTCTACGATCCATCGCAGACAGCGGCTGAAATCTTGACTGCGGTGTCACGCGCAAAGGATGAGGTTGTTGATGCCGCTGGGTATCAGGTGTTGGCCGCAGCTATGCATGCGGCGGCAACCGACCCGGGCGCGGTGGAAGCTGCAGAGAAGGCAGCAGAGGTCGCCAAGGTCTATGCGCGCTACGAGGAACTGAAAGCCGTTTCTCAGTGCCTGGACTTCGGTGACCTGGTCATGCGCCCGGTGCTGCTGCTGGAGAGCGATGATGCAGTTCGAGCTCAGCTTCAGAGCGACTACGACCACATCCTGGTTGACGAGTACCAGGATGTGAACCGCAGCAGCGTACGGCTTCTGGCGGCGCTGAAGCCAACGGGCCTCAACCTGTGGGTGGTAGGAGATGCCAAGCAATCGATCTACCGGTTCCGCGGTGCCTCGTCGTTCAACATGTCCCGCTTCGGACGAGAAGATTTCCCTGGCGCTGTGCGCGACAGCCTGAAGCTCAACTACCGCTCCACCTCGGAAGTGGTCCATGCCTTTTCGACGTTCGCGACGGGCATGTCTGTCGCCGGCAGCGAGAAGGCGCTCGAAGCGGATCGAGGCCCTGGTGGAAAGCTGCCCGAGGTCATCACGGTGGGCACCACGCCCTTGCTTACATCGGCCATCGCTGATGGCATTGAAGAGCTCCGCGCAGAGGGATACCAGTATCGCGACCAAGCCGTCCTGTGTCGCGGGAATGACCGACTGTCTGATATCGGACAGGAACTCGAGCGCGCAGGCATTCCGGTGCTTTTCCTGGGGAGCCTTTTCGAGCGGCCGGAAGTGAAGGACCTTGTCGCCATGCTGACGCTCCTTGTCGACCGCCGCGCGATGGGGCTGATCCGGACCGCTTGCTGGCCGGAGTTCACGATGGGCTTGGAAGACGCAGTCCGGGTCTTTGAGCATCTTCGGGGAACCAACGCGGAGCTAGGCGCATGGAGGCTTGATGCCCCGATCGAGGTAACGCCAGCGGGGCAAGCGGCACTGGCTGCGCTCCATGCGGCCCTTGCTGGCTTCGACGCAACATCGCAGCCTTGGACCGTTCTAGCGACGCTGCTGTTGGACCGAACCAGGCAAGCAGCACGCATCGCAGCGTCGACCAGCGTACCGGAGCAGGCCCAAGGCATCGCAATATGGCAGTTCATGAACTTCGTTCGAGTGCAACCTAACGCTCAAGGACTCCCGATCCAGCGACTGTCTGACCGCATAAGGCGGCTGCTGCGTCTGAGGGATGACAGAGACCTGAGGCAGCTACCTGCGGCTGCCCAGGGGGTCGACGCAGTCCGCCTGATGACTATCCACGGTTCGAAGGGGCTTGAGTTCCCGGTTGTCCACATCGCCGGCGTCAATAAGGACTCGATTCCTGGCTCTCTGCGGACCTCAAGGTGCCCGCCACCAGCGGGCATGGTCATCGGCGGAAAAGGGAACGCTGACGAGGTGGCACGGGCAGCCCATAACGAAGAGCAGGAATGTCTGTTTTTCGTCGCCATGTCCCGTGCAAAGAATCGCCTGGCGTTCTACGGTGCTACCGCGACCGCGACCGGGCGCGCCAGAGCGCTATCGCCGTTCCTGGAGCGGATCGGGCCAGTCGATTCGTGCCCGGTGACGCCGTCGACCGTCATGCCTCCTGCTCCGGACGAGGCGATCATTCCTGTCGTCTTCTCCGGTACGCCGCGCTTCAGTTCCGACGCAGTCGGACTCTACGAGTCTTGCGCCCGACGGTTTCTGTACACGCACCTGCTGCAGGTGGGCGGTCGTCGTCGGACGAACTCGTTCATGCAGATGCACGAGGCGGTGCGCGAGGTCTACCGCGCCCTCGCGGCGCAAGGGGGGGCACCGACAGGAAAGCTCGATGAGCTGCTCTCGATGGCATTTGTCACCCACGGTCTGCATGAACACGGCTACGTCGACGACTTCCGGGCGATGGCAACGACGATGCTTCAATATTTCCTGGATTCCAGAGCGGGCGCAGTTATAGAGGCACCGACAGCGCTCCCCGTCTCGTTTGGCGACTACGAGGTAGAAGTCACCCCAGACGAAGTCTTGGTGCGAAATGGCGTCAGAACCTTGCGCAGGGTGAAGACGGGTCACGCGTCCAGTGGTGACGGGAAGGACGTTGGAGCCGCAGCCTTCGTGCTGGCCTCCAGGGCGGCATTCCCCGATGCCAGTGTCGAGCTCATCTACTTGGCAGACGCTGAATCCAAGCCGTTGACTCTCACCCCCAGGGAAATGAGTAACCGCCAGGACAAGCTGGCGGACATCTTCCGTGGCATCCGAGCCGGCCAGTTCAAGACCGAGCCATCGGACGCTATCTGTCCTAACTGCCCAGCTTTCTTCGTGTGCGGCGCCGTGCCACCAGGCACGCTCTCGAAAAATTTCTGAAAAAAGTTGACCGGCGATGTCCGGTAGGTCCGATTCGAGGGTTGTAGGCGAGAAAAACCTCGCTACAGCAACCGCAAGGACCTTATGAAACATCCTGATTTTGACGACGTTGGCGACGCGATCCGTGAGGACCGTCCTCTGCGGGAGGCTGCCGCCTACCGTATCCGCTTTGGCTTGGAAGGCCTGACCTTCCGCCACATCGACGTGCCGGACCCGGTTCCCACAGGCCGGCAAATCCTGGCCAGCGCAGGCCTGGACCACCGCAACGACTACATCCTGTTCGCCTACCTGGACACGGGTGAATTCGAGGACGTCCGCCTCGACGAGACTTTCGATCTGCGCGGCAAGGGCGCTGAGCGCTTCATCGCGTTCAAGTCCGACCGCGACTTCAAGTTCACGCTGAACGACCGCCAGTTGGCCTGGGGTCGCGCCGACATGCTGGGTAGCGTCCTGTACGACCTCGCGGACACGTCGCCGGATGAGGCCGTGTTCGTGGAGGTTCGTGGCGGTGAAGACCGCATGATCGACCCGGACGACCGCATCAACCTCGACGCACCGGGCATCGAGCGCTTCATCACCGCACCTAAGCCGGACACGGGCTACGTCATCTTGGTCAATTCTGAAGAGAAGACTGTGCCGGACAAGCACGTCACCTTCGAGCAAGTAGTCAAGCTGTACTACCCGAACGCGGCCGGCGAGACCAATGTGAAGTTCTCGATGACCTACCGCAATGCGGCCTCGCTCCCCCACGCCGGCGAGCTCGGCGAGGGCGGCTCGGTCGAAGTCAAGAGGAAAGGAACCATCTTCAATGTCACGCGCACTGTTCAGTCTTAATCCCGACCTGGCGCGCCTTCGTTCGGAGGGTTACTTCATGCGCATCCAGGGGAGCCTCCTGGTGATGCGGGAGGTGCCCTACGTCGATGCCCAGCGCCAGGTTCGCCTCGGCACGCTGTCGTCGGCCCTTGACTTGGCTGGCGACCGCACCCGCAAGCCCGAAACGCACGTCATGAACTGGGATGGCGACTTCCCATGCAATGCCGACGGGACGCGCTTGCAGGGCATCTCGCATGCCGAGCCGAACACCGACCTTGGCCACGGGCTCAAGGCACGGTTCACCTTCTCCAGCAAGCCGAGCGATCAGGGCTACCCGGACTACTACGCCAAGATGTCGACCTATGCGACCATCGTGTCCGGGCCGGCTGCGGTGCTACAGCCGGGCCTTAGCCCGCGCGTTTTCCGCGGAGGCGACGAGGAAGACGAGGCTAGCGTTTTCAACTACCTCGACACGGCTTCCAGCCGCGTTGGGATTGGCGCGCTGGTCGCCAAGCTGGGACAGGAGGTCGTGGCCATCATCGGCCTAGGCGGCACCGGTGGCTACATCCTCGACTTTGTGGCAAAGACTCCCGTCAAGCAAATTCGCCTGTTCGACCCCGATGTCTTCCTGTCGCACAACGCCTTCCGTGCACCTGGCGCACCGACCCTGGAGGAGCTGCGGGATGCTCCGATGAAGGTGCACTACCTGAAGAGCATCTACGGGCGCATGCACCGCTTCATCGAGGCACACCCTGTGAAGATGAAGACGGAGACGCTCGGTCTGCTAGACGGCATCACCTTTGCGTTCCTCAGCATGGATGCCGGCGAGGAGAAGCGCGCCGTCGTGACCAAGCTTGAGGCGCTGGGCGTTCCCTTCATCGACGTCGGTATGGGCCTGGAACTTACGAGCGGCAGCCTCGGGGGCATCCTGCGCGTCACCACGAGCACGCCTGAGAAGCGCGAACACGTCCACCAGGGTCGCGTCTCCTTCGCTGGTGGTGGTGGCCAGGACCTGTATGCGTCCAACATCCAGGTGGCCGACCTTAATGCGCTGAACGCGTGCTTGGCCGTGATGAAGTGGAAGAAGCTGCGCGGCTTCTACCGAGACCTGGAGCAGGAGCACCACTGCACTTACACCACGGACGGCGGCATGCTGCTGAACGGAGACCAATCGTGATGCGGCACCAAGCCCTGGAGCACCGATTCGTTCGGAACGTGCCACGTGAGCTGGAGCCAGGAGTGCTCTACGTCTCGATGGAGTACGCAACAGCCGTGCACTCGTGCTGCTGCGGCTGCGGCGACCGCGTGGTGACGCCGTTCACACCGACCGACTGGCGCATGACCTTCGACGGCGAATCCATTTCGCTTTTCCCCTCCGTGGGCAACTGGAACCAGAAGTGCCGGTCGCACTATGTGATCCAGCGCAATCGCGTGCTGGAGGCCGGCCCCTGGTCAGACGCGCAGGTTGAAGCGGAGCGACGTCGTGACAAGAAGGCCAAAGCATCACACTACGGTGGCAGCGGCGAGATGCGCTCGGCGATTCGACAGTTGACCGTACTAACACCAGAGCCCAAAGTAGCCTATCAAGAATGGGAGCCACGCCCCCAAAGTTTTTGGTCTCGGTTCAAGACTTGGCTTGGCCATTGACTTCAATGCACTCCTCAACGCTCGCAACATCGCCGGAATACGCGGCGGTCAGCGACGGCTTCCTGGCATGCGCGTGAACATGTCTGGAAATGATCACTGACTGCAATCGCTGCGGAGCAGTTGACAGCTGCAGACTTCCGAACGATGGTCTCAGGCTGCAAGCAGCCAAACGGTTGAGCAACCGCACCTGACGGCTATTGGCAGAGGAGTCGCTCGTTGGAATCGCTCCAATCTGACCTTCGCAAGAAGCAACCGTCAGTACGCCTGGCTTGTTGGCCGGACTAGGATTTCGTTGCTGCCCACATTCCCCGGTTGGCTCATCGCGAAGGTGAAGGCAAAAGTTACGCAGGCTGAAACTGAACCGCACTCGACGCGACCCAGCCGCCAGTTCAATGGAGGAGCTTGCTATTCGCCAAGCTGGAGTACGCCTCGCTCAAGGGCGCTGATCTTCGGAGCTTCCAACTCGGCCAGGTGACTGAGGCCGATTTTCAGCAGCACTTCAAGGCCAGCACGATCTCGTAAGTGCTGGCCGCGGCAGTCGTTGCCGGGCTCGGACTCAAGCTCACCTGAGCGCAAGAGACGGCTAAACAGGCTAGCGCTTTAGCGATGTTTCAAAACGTTAAACTGGTCGTGAACAACGTGTTAAGTTTCCGCTGCGGGAGAGCTCCTGCAAGGCATAACGATCGGGGAGAGGCGACTTGATCTCAATTTTGCATACGGCCGACTGGCAGATAGGCAGGGTGTTCTCGCAGTTCGAGTCCGACGATGCGGCTGCGCTGTTTGAAGCCCGCTTTGCGGTGGTGGAGCGATTGGCCGGTTTGGCGACCGATCGGGGTGTCGATGCCATCTTGGTCGCGGGCGACGTGTTTGACGCCCAGACGGTGGCCGACAAGACCATCCGGCGGCTCTTCAACGCGATGCAAGGCTTCACCGGGACCTGGGTCCTCATGCCGGGCAACCACGATGCCGCGCTGGCGGAGTCGGTGTGGAGCCGGGCACAGCGTCTGGGGGCGATCCCCGGTAACGTCATCGTGTGCTTGGAGCCCAAGCCCGTTGTCGTGGCCGGCAAGTTCACCTTGCTGCCAGCGCCTTTGACCCAGCGCCACACCTACGTCGACCTCACCGAGTGGTTCGCGGCGCACGTTTCAACTGATGATTTGCCGCGAATCGGTCTGGCTCACGGTAGCGTGCAGGGGATCCTTCCCGAAGACGTGGACTCGGCAAATCCGATCGCTGCGGGCCGGGCACAAGTCGCGGGACTGACTTACTTGGCGCTGGGGGACTGGCATGGCACCAAGCGGGTTGATAGCAGGACCTGGTACGCCGGCACGCCAGAGTCGGACCGGTTTAAGGCCAATGATTCGGGCCAGGTGCTGCTTATCTCCATCGAGGCGACGGCGCTTGAGCCTGATGTCACTACGGTCCCCACGGGCAAGTTCGGCTGGCGTCAGATCGAGAAGCGGATGGCTGTCGATTCGGACGTCGACGAGGTTGTGCGGACTCTCGATGCGGTGGGCGGCAGTGATGTCATTCACGTACGCTTATCCGGAACCTGCAACTTGGCGGGACACCGCAAGCTGTCGACCTCGCTCGGGGCTGCACGCGCCAAAGCACGGGCGGATGCAGCGGCATTGAGGCTCGAGCCCACTGAGGAGGACATTCAGGCGTTGCATGCCGACGGCTTCGTGGGCGAGGCGCTGCAGGAGCTGCGCGAGCAGCAAGCCGGTACCGAGCCTGGACTGGCGCGGGACGCGATCCTGGCGCTGGCCCGGATTCTGAACGACCAATTTCCTGGTCGGGGAGCTGGCGCATGAAACTCAAGCGGTTGAGAATCGAGAACTTCAAACGCTTCCGGTTGCCCTTGGAACTGCGCGACTTCACCGACGGACTGAACCTGTTCGTTGCGCCGAACGAGGCGGGCAAGTCCACCGTGGCCGAAGCCATTCGAGCAGCCTTCTTCGAGCGGTACAAGTCCAGCTCAGTCAGTAGCTTGCGTCCGTGGAACGACAGCTCCGCGACGCCCTCGGTCGAGGTTGAGTTCGAGCTCGGTGGCAAGCCCGCGCGGCTCAGCAAGGCCTTCCTGGGCAAGAAGCGATGCCAGCTGAGCATCGATGGCAGGGACCTGGACGGGACTGAAGCCGAAGATCACCTGGGACAGCTGCTGGGGTTCAGTTTTGCCGGTAGGGGCGGCAGCTCGCCTGAGCACATGGGAATTCCTGGTCTGCTCTGGATCAAACAGGGGACCTCGCACGAGCTCGCCAAGGCCGTCGGCTTTGCCAGCGATCACCTGCGCAACGCACTGGGGGATTCTCTGGACGAGTTGGCGGCTACCAATGGCGACGATGTCATCAAGGCCGTGGAAACCGAGCGCAATCAGCTACTGACGCCGTCTACCGAGGCACCTCGCGGCGCGTACGCGGAGGCGCTCAGGCGCCGTTCGGAGCTGCAGGAGGAGCTCGAAGTCCTGCGCGCGGAGATCGATGCGTACCGGACCGCCGTAGACCGCTTGGCGACCTTGCGCCGCGATCATGGGCGAGACGGCGAAGCGCGGCCTTGGCTGGCCCTGCGTGAGCAGCACGCGCAGGCTCAGGCCAAGCTAGACGACGCTACGGGGCTGGCCGACAGACTGGCTGCGCATGAGTTGCTGCTCAAACAGGCAACCACGCAGGTCGTCGCCGTGCGCCAGCAGCTTCAGCTCATGGAGCGCGACGAGGAAGCCTTGACCTTGCGCGAAGCGAACCTGGAGGAGGCTCAGGGCAAGCTGTTCAAGGCACAGGGACTGCTTCAGGCCTGGGAGCCCCGCCACACGGAGGCCACGCTCGCGAGCACGAAGGCGCGCGAACGACTGGTGGCAGCACGCCAAGTGGCCGCGTGGCAGGCCCAGGAGAAGTCCGTCGCTGACCTCACGACACAGGTGCAGGCTCTGCAGCGGAGCCATAGCCAAGCTCAGCTCAAGCAGGAAGAGCTGACGCAGTTGCAAGCCGAGGCGCTGTCGCTCGCATTACCCAGCATCGAGCTTAAGCGGCTGCGCGAGGGCACCGACCGCCTGCGCACCGCGCAGGCGAAGCTGGACGCGGTGTCCACCGCGCTGGAGTTCGAGCTCGAGTCTGGCGCGAAGGTGCGCGTGGCGGGTGCCGAGGTGAAGGGCGCCGAACGCCTGACCGTAGTGGCGCGAACGGGGATCGACATCGAGGGGGTGGGGCGCATCACGGTACTACCGGGCGGCGAAGATCTGCAGAGCCTGATCGGTGATCGCGATCGTCAGCGTGATGAGCTAGCCGTGCTGCTGCAGAGCCTGGGCGTTGCGAATCTGGCTGCCGCAGAAGCGCGTGAGCGGCTGCATGCTCAACGTGTGGCCGAGACCAAGGCGGCCACATCCGTGCTCGCCGCGCATGCCCCGAAGGGGCTGGCCGCATTGGATGCGGACGTGGCTGCGCTATCGACCAAGCTGACCGAGGCCCGGCAGACGCTGGAGGCCTTGGCGCTGGCAGTCGGGGCTGAGACTGCCAGCGTACCCGTGTCGCAAGCGGAATCGGACGAATCTTTGGCTAGGACGACCCTTGACGACGCGTCGGCCCAGTTGAACGAAGCCAAGCTCGCCGTCAGCGAAGCGAAGGCACTGGTCAGTGCCGCGCAAGATGAGCTGGCTGCGGCCAGGGCCACGCTCAGCGACCCACTGCGTGCAGACAAGAAGGCGACCGCCAGCCACGCGCTGACCGATGCGCTCGCGCACGAGACCACGGCCCGAGCCGATGTGGACGCGCTCGCTGAGCAGTTGCGCACGCTCAACGTCTCGGTCCTGCAGCAGGATGTCGAGCGGTTCGAGCGAAGCGCCAAGCAGTTGGAGGCCGCGCACGGCCAGCGCGCAGGCGAGATCATCCGGCTCGAGGCCGAGCTCGAGGCCAAAGGTGCTTTGGGGCTGGAAGAGGTAGCAGCCGACAAGCAGCGCGAACTGGACCAGGTGGGGCGGCGTTGCACCGAGCTGGAGCGCCGGGCCAAGGCGCTGAGCCACCTATTGAAGCTGCTCACCGAGAAGCGCTCCGCGTTGGCGAGGCGCCTGCGTGCGCCGCTCCAACGGCATCTGAACCACTACCTGCAGATCCTGTTTCCGGGCTCGAGCATTGAGGTGAGCGAGGACCTATCGCCTGGGCGCATCACCCGGGTAGGCACCAACGGCGCCGAGACTGGCGAGTTCGAGGAACTCAGCGTCGGGGCTCGCGAGCAGATGGGCGTAGTTGCACGGCTTGCGTACGCGGATCTACTGCGGGAGGCGGGAAAGCCCACCTTGCTTATCCTGGACGATGCGCTAGTCCACACCGACAAGGAGCGCCTGGATCAGATGAAGCGAGTGCTCTACGACGCCGCCAGCAGGCACCAGATCCTCGTCTTCAGCTGCCATCCGCGGGCGTGGCAGGACCTGGGAGTTGCTGCGCGCGAGCTGTCGCAAGGGGCCAACCCAGGCGCTGGCTCCGTTGGCGGAGCCGCCTCTCAGTAACAGCCAACTGCCGCTTAGACGCATCCGAGGGCCGGCCGTGACCAACCGCAGTGCAACCGCGACGATCAAAGGCTACTTCTACCAGTTCGACCAGACGATCGTGCGCTTGCTCCAGGTGACCAAGCACGCGAGCTTCACGGTCGAGGGGGTGGAAGACATCGATCTGGACGATGGGGGGCGAGCGCCTTCGTGCAGTGCAAGTACTACGAAGGTACGGAGTACAACCACTCGGTGATTAAGGAGACAGTCGTCCACATGTTGCGGCATTTCCATGCCGCGGGCTGCTCCAGCGACCAGTTGTTCCGGTATTGGCGTAAGCCTTAGTTTGATGGTGTGGTGGTCATCATAGAGAGGCTCGCTTGATATTCCACTCAAGCCAGCTTGGAACGGCCGCTGTGTGGCTGTCAGCGTCAGTTGATCTCGCAGCAACGTCGGACAGCAGTCGCTGCAAAGCCGACACCTGACGGCTAAGGTCCAACGCCTGCAGCGGGTAGTGAATTCACCCGGCCAACCCAGCACATTCGTCAAACCTCACCCAGCTTGAGTCGCTTCACAGCGCCCGCACCGGAATGCAGATGTCGCAGCAGAACTCGCCTGTCTCGGCATCCATGGCGGTGCCCACAGAAAACATCTCAAAGCAAGGCCGGTCGTCACATTGCATGCCGCTGGACGGCATCCATTCGCGCGTCAGCCACATCCAGGCATTGGCCAAGCCCTCGGGTTTTCCCTTGAACCTTGCCACGGCGTAACGGCCGCCCGGCAGGGCTTGTGTGTCCACCTGGCCGCTGGCGACGAAATGCGCGGAGACTTCCACGCAGGCGTCATAGCGGCATTTGTTGGCGGGCGTGAGAGAGGGGTCGTCATAGCCTATGCCGTAGCACGTTTGATCGCTGAGGCCATTGGAATGCATCCACGGCGCAATGGTGCCTCGCCAGAATTGGCCTATGGCTGGCCCATAGGGGCCGATCAAGCGTTGATAGGCGACATGTGCTTTGGGTAGATTAATGATGCGTACGTCCATGGCGATTTCTTCCTTCAGGTGACAAGAGCCCTGAGGTTCGCCTAACGCGCGCGGGTCTTCCTGATGGAGATTGCCGAAGACCTGATCAGGATTGCTCTCCTGGCTGCGTTGCGGCTGCCCGATGGCGGCCGCCTGGGTCTTCAGCCGCTCAAGCGTGGTGGAGCGCCAGGCCGATGGCGTGCAGCCAAACTTGAGTTTGAAGGCGCGCGCAAATGCTTCGCCCGATTGGAAGCCGGTGGCCAAGGCGGTTTCAAGCACGGTTTCCTTGCTGCCGCAGGACAGCCGGAACGCCGCCTTCTCGAGCCGTCGGCGCTGCGCATAGCTGCCCAGCGTTTCACCCATCCATGCGGCAAAAATTCGGTGAAAGTGGAAGCGCGAGAAATTGGCGATGTCGGCCAGATGCGCACCATCCAGAGGCTGATCCAGGTGGGCATCGATGTAGTTGAGTACGCGATTGATCCGTCGCGCGTACTCGGCGCGGGATGCCTGCTCGGAAGGCTTGTTCGTCATGGTCGTTGTTCTGGAAATCACCGTGCATGCGGCGATGGGGCCTGCCTGTCAGCAGGGGGGCGGATGGAGACAGCCAGCCGGCGCAGCTCTCGTCAGGCCGGCGCCTTCCCCTTCACCCACAACCCAAACTCCTTCATCACCCCCACCACCGGCTTGAGCCGCTCCCCATCCGGGGTCAATTCGTACTCCACCTTGATCGGTGCAGTGGGGTAGACCGTGCGCTTGACCAGGCCCGCTTCCTCCAGCGCGCGAAGGTCCAGGGTGAGGGAGCGTTGGGAGATGCCGGGCATGTCGCGGCGCAGGTCGTTGAAGCGGCGGGGGCCGTCGATGAGGTAGGAGGCGATGAGCAGCCTCCAGCGGCCGCCCAGCAGGCGCATGGCTTCTTCCACGGAGCAGCCGGAGATGTTGGATTTCATAGCACATTCATCATAGGCAGGCGGCAGGTATATTTTTTTAACCTATGGGCAGTTTTATTGCCTTCTTCCAGATTTATCCCTGGTGCATGACATTGGCCAGGGGCTGTGCCTGAACGCGCAGGCCCCTTGTTCCATCATCAGAGAAATTCCATGAAGCTGTATTACCTGCCGGGCGCCTGTTCGCTGGCGCCGCACATTGTCCTGAACGAACTGTGGCTTGATTTCCAACTGGTCCGGGTGGACCACAAGACCCACCAGACGGAAGACGGCAGGGACTTCCGTGCGCTCAGCCCGTTTGGCTATGTCCCCCTGCTGGAATTGGACGACGGCAGCCTGCTGCGGGAAGGGCCCGCCGCTCTGCAGTACCTGGCGGACCTGCGGCCTGCATCGCTTCTGGTGCCAGTCCAGGGCAGCCGTGAGCGCTATCGGCTGCTGGAGTGGCTGGCCTTTCTGAATTCGGAAATCCACAAGGGCTTCATCCCGCTGCTGTATGCAGTGGCGGCGGGAAAGTACGGCGTGGAGACGGCCAAGCCCAAGCTGGAGCAGCGGTATGCCTGGGTGAACGCGCAACTGGCCGGCAAGCGCTACCTGATGGGCGATGGCTTCACCGTGGCCGATGCCTATCTGTACGCGCTCACGCAGTGGGGGCAGGCGCCGTGGCTGGAGTCGGTCTACAAGACGAGCATTCGCTTTGATGGCCTGGAGCATCTTGCAGCCTGGTACGGGCGGATGCGGGAGCGGCCTGCCGTGCGCCAGTCACTGCAGGCGGAAGGTCTGCGATAGGGTGGGGCAGGGGCATGGCGGTGCCCTGGACTGGCTTGGCCGTATCCGCCGCACCGTTGCCCGCCGGTCCATGCCTGCCACCGCGCCCGTTGTGGGCACGCCGCAGACTGATACGCATGCGTTCTGTCTGGATAGAATGCGTTTCATTCTCAATTCCGCCGCTGCAGCTGCCGCCTTGCCCCGGGCGCAGCGCAGAAGAAACCGTGTCTTCCACCGAATCCGCGCTGCAGCAACGCATGGCTGCCCTTTATGCCGACCACCATGGCTGGTTGCGCGGCTGGCTGCGGCGCAGGGTGGGCAATGCGTTTGATGCGGCCGATGTGGCGCATGACACGTTTGTGCGCATCCTGGCCTCGCGCGATGCGTTGCTGGGCATGGCGGAACCGCGCGCCTACCTGACGACCACGGCGCGGCGGCTGCTGGTGGACCGGGCGCGGCGCCAGGCCATGGCGCAGGCCTATCTGGATGAGCTGGCGCTGGTGGCGCAAAGCCTGCCCGGCTATCCGGCGCCCGAAGAAATCCTGATGGCGGTGCAGGCGCTGGAGCAGATTGGCGCTGCGCTGGAGGGGCTGGCCGAGCGCCCGCGCGAGGCGTTTCTGCGCCACTACCTGGACGAGCAGCCGCAGGCCGAGATTGCACAGGGCCTGGGTGTTTCCACGCGCATGGTGCAGAAGTACCTGGTGCAGGCGCTGCTGCACTGCCGCGCCCATTGCCCTGCCGTGGCCGAGCATGTCCGTTAGAGCGGAGCGCATGCCCGGCACAGGGCCGGATGACGATGCCCTTGCCGAGCAGGCGGCGCAGTGGCTTGTGGCGCTGACGGGCGATGACGAGGCCGAATGCGCCACGGCCCGCGCGGGCTTTGAAGCATGGAAGCGTGCCGACCCGCGCCATGCGGCCGCCGCCCTGGACATGGAGCAGTTTCTGGACCGCCTGCAGGCTGCGCGCAGCGGCCCGGCCGGCAGCCGGCCAGCCCGTGCGGCGCTGGATGCGTCGGGCAGTGCTGGAAGAAAGCAGGATGGGCAGACACGCCGGGCTCGGCGCACTCGGCGTGCCGGTGCGGCCCTGATGCTGGCTGCCGTGCTGGCCTTGCCGGCCTGGGTGGCATTGCAGGCCTGGCCACCGGGCTATCTGATGGCGGACCTGCGCACGGCCACAGGCCAGTGGCAGACCCGGGCGCTGGCGGATGGCACGCGAATCACCCTGGCCAGTGGCAGCGCGGTGAACCTGCGTTATGACGAGCGGCGCCGCACGGTGGAGCTGGTGCAGGGCGAGATTCTGGTCGATGTGGCCCGTGATGCATCGCGCCCCTTTGTGGTGGAGACGGCGCAGGGCAGCCTGCGTGCGCTGGGCACGCGCTTTGTGGTGGACCGGCAGGCCGATGCCACGGTGTTGAGCGTGCTGGAGTCGCGCGTGGCGGCGCAGGCCGCTGCGGGCGGGCAGGAATTTGCCACGGTGGATGCCGGCCAGCGCGTGCGCATCACGAACCACGGCCTGGGGCACGTGCAGGCCATGGACGCCCGGGGCCTGGCGGATGCCTGGCGCAACCACCAGCTGGTGGTGAGCGACCAGCCCCTGGCCGAGGTGCTGGATGCGCTGGCCCGCCACCGGCCCGGCCATATCCGCTACGACAGCGCGCAGATCCGCCACCTGCGCGTGAGCGCCGTGCTGCCGCTGGACGATACGGACCGCGCGCTGCAGCTGCTGATGAGCAGCTTTCCCGAGCTGCGCATTCGCAAGCTCACGCCGTGGCTGGTACTGGTGGATGCGCCCGGGCCCTGAGGGGACGATTTCAAAATTTTTTTGCCGATCCGGTTCGCCTTTCCGCAGTTCGTGCGTCAAGCCCTGGAAGACACCAACGAACCAAGGAAGGAATCCTCTGCCATGCCATTGCCGACCAACGCAGGCCGCAGCCGCCCCCCGTCGCTGCCCGGGCGGTTCGCCAGGATCGCCATCGCCGCTGCGGTGGCGGCGCTGGCTGCCACGGGAACGGGGGCCGCGGTCGCGCAGGCCCCCGCGCAGCCCATTGCCTATGACGTGCCTGCCGGCCCGCTGGCCGATGCGCTCAACCGCTTTGCGCTGCAGGCGGGCGTGGCCATTGCCATCGATGCCAATCAGTTGCGCGGCCTGCGCTCCCCCGGGCTGCAGGGCCGCCATGGCGTGGAAGAAGGCTTTGGCGTACTGCTGCGCGGCAGCGGCTATGTGCTGGCGAGGACGCCCGGCGGCTATGTGCTGCGGGCCGCACCGCAGCCCGCGCCTGAGGCAGTGTCTCCGGCAGCCAGGGAGATTCCGCGCCTGCCCACGGTGACCGTGAGCGGGGCGGTGGATGCCGAGACGGCCACGGGGCCGGTGCCCGGCTATGTGGCCCGGCGCAGCGCCACGGCCACCAAGACCGACACGCCGCTGGAGGAGACGCCGCAGTCGATCTCGGTGGTGACTTCGGATTTCATCAACGCCAGCGGGGCGCTGCGGCTCAAGGATGCGCTGGCCTATACGCCGGGCATCAATGTGTCACCCTGGGGTGCGGATTCGCGCTTCGACTGGACCATCATCCGCGGCTTTGATGCGCAGACGCCCGGCTACTACCTGGAGGGCCTGCCGCTGCGCAACAACAACGGCTGGGCCGTGTGGCAGACGGAGAACTACGGCACGGAGCGCATCGAGGTGCTGCGCGGCCCATCCTCGGTGCTGTATGGGCAGACGGGGCCGGGCGGCATGGTCAACGTGGTCAGCAAGCGGCCCACGGGCGAGCCGCTGCGTGAGCTGCAGGTGCAGGTGGGTAACCATGGGCGGCGCCAGGTGGGCGGGGATTTTGCGGGGGCGCTGGATGCGCAGGGCACGCTGCAGTACCGCGTGACCGGCATGGTGCGCGATGCCGAGCTGCAGGCCAGCGGCCTGCCCAATGACCGGGTGTACCTGGCGCCTTCGCTGACGTGGAAGCCCTCCACCGATACCTCGCTGACCGTGCTGGCGCACTATCTGCGCATACGCGATGGCAGCTCCTACGGCAGCTTTCCCGAGGTGGGCACGCTGCTGCCCAATCCCAACGGCAAGTTCTCGCCGGGCACCTATGTGGGCGAGCCGGGATTCGACCATTTCAATCAGGACCAGTGGATGCTGGGCTATCTGTTCGAGCACCGCCTGAACGACACCTGGACGCTGCGCCAGAACGCGCGCTACGGCGCCATCAAGGTGGACTACCAGCAGGTCTACAACCAGAGCGATTTCGCCATCGTCAACCCTGCCGATCCGCTGGACCCGGCCAATTTCCGGCGGCTCAACCGCTTTCCGTTCGGCAGCAAGGAGCGGGCGCGGCTGCTGACCATAGACAACCAGGCCCAGGCCAAGCTGCGGCTGGGCGATTGGCAGCACACGTTTCTGGCGGGGCTGGACTACCAGGGCTCGCGCAATGACCAGCGCACCTACAACGCGGGCACGGTGTCGGGCATCGACGGCTATGCGCCGGTGTATACGAACGATGTGGTGCCCGGTGATCCCTGGTTCGACGCCCGCACGCGGCTGACACAGACGGGCATCTACCTGCAGGACCAGATCAAGTGGAGCGACTGGGTGGCCACGGTGGGCGGCCGGTATGACAGCGCCTCGGCCACGGTGAGCAGCCATATCGACGGCAGCCGCACGCGCATCAACGACCACAAGTTCACCAGCCGCGCGGGACTGGTCTATCTGCACCCCAGCGGCTGGGCGCCCTATGTGAGCTATTCCGAGTCGTTCTCGCCCACGGTGACCATGGACCCGGAGACCAATACGCCGCTCAAGCCCGAAACCGGGCGCCAGTACGAGGCCGGCGTGCGCTATGTGCCGACAGATGGAAAAGGCCGCTACAGCGCCGCCATCTTCGATCTGCGCCGCAGGAACTACATCACCTACACGCCGGAGTTCCTGCCCCGGCAGACCGGCGAGATTGCGGTGCGCGGGCTGGAGCTGGAGGCCGCGTTCCAACCGCTGAAGAACCTGAACGTGATCGCGGCCTATACCTATACGCCCAAGGCCATCGTCACGGCCAGCAGCACGCCTTCGGAGGTTGGCAAGCAGATGCAGGCGGTGTCGCGCAACCAGCTGTCGGTATGGGCCGACTACCGCTTTGCAACCGGCCTGCGGGTGGGGATTGGAGCGCGCTACATGGGCGCCAACCGCGGCTACCAGGAGTCGGCAGCGGCCCCGCTGCCTTCGTACACGGTGGTGGATGCCCTGGTCGCCTACGACCTGCAGCGCTGGAGCCTGGCGCTGAACCTGCGCAACCTGGGCAACAAGGCCTATCTGAGCAACTGCAGCGCAGGCAGCTGCCGCTACGGCGAGCTGCGGCAGGCAGTGGCCACGGCCACCTACCGCTGGTAGGCGGGGGCTGGGGTGACGGTGGACGTGACGGTGGATATGGCGGTGGACGTGACGAATCACGCCAAGGTTTCAAGGCTCACGGCCACGATGACGGGGGCCGGGTCCGTGTTCACGAGGCGCAAGGCCTGGTTTGGCTGCCCGTCTCCGCTTGCTCGCTGAACCGTCACACCCATGGCCTGCACGGTGTCAGCTTCATCCAGCGTCTGGCGCAGCGAGGCGGGGATCGGCGCTGCGGCAGTGAAGTCGAAGCGGGGTTTCAACGCGACGTAGAAAGTTGACACACGGCACGCCATCAGGCCGCCAGGCCCGAAGAATACGCCTGCATCCGGCACCAGGCCGCGACCCAGCGCCACCATCGAGGCGTCGTACCAGCTGCCGGGATAGATCGGCACTTGGTCCCAGCATTCAGAGGTGATCGTGACCGTCTCCAGCGAAGCTGCGGGTAGCGCAAGGACGCGGCCGGAAGCGTCCAGGGCCTGCAAAGACGCCGGAGCCTGCGGCCCTGCGCCGGATGTGTCGTTGAGATTCAAGCGCAAGGTGCCGGGGTTTGCGATCGTGCCGACAGCCACTGCTGCGCTCCACTCCGACGAACTCTTGGGCAGTGTCCAGATCGGTTTCCACTGGAGGTAGCCGGTCTCGTACACCTTGGTCCATCCCACCGGAGTGGGCGAGTATGCAGGTTCGCCCGCAGGCGTTGCCATCTTCTGCATGGCGCCTGCAAGCATCGACTGATAGGGAAATTTGCAGGCTTCGAGTACCTGCAGAAAGGTCTTGTATCCCTGCGAAAAGCTGCGCCCCGACGCTTGGTACAGCGCGCCATTGGCAGCGGACTGGGGCACCGTATCTGCAAAGAGAAACTGCGCGTCGGCCATGGTGCCAGTCACTGGATCCGGCCAGTTCCACGCGGTCACCGGCATCAGCATCTGCCCCCGCACCAGCGGCGCCGAAATGGATGCCGAGCGCTTGAACACCATGCCGGTTTTCGGCCCGCTCGGTACGCTTGGGGCCCTTGGGGGCGGAGGCACCAGATCAGCCAGGCCGCCGAGGAACTGATGGATCACGTTCATGAACGCTGTCTCCGGTTGACGGGGGGGGGCGGGGTGAGCGGGATCCGCCAGTCCCGCCCACCCGCTGGTCTTCAGGTCAGTGGATGCCCGGGAAGTCGACGATCACGCCGATGATTTGCGGGTTCACCGAGGTGCTGCTTCCCTTGAAGGTATTGGCCTGTGCGGTGCTCTTGGTGTACTCGGACTGGTGACCGCCCGTGCCACCGAAGGTGAAGGGTCCGATGCGCACACCCGCGCTGGCCTCGAAGGCCTGCTTGTTCTGCTGGTAGGTGTTGGCGCTCATCGTGATCTCGAACGAAGGCTTGTAGACGACCAGCAGCTCGGACACCCGTGCCGCGACGATGCCGTTCGGGCCGAACAGGGAGCTCGACCCCGGGCCACCGTTTGCCACCCACGGGGCGACGATGGTGTAGCCCTGGCCATTCGGCCCCTGCTGTGCCTTGGCCAGTTCGCTCATGAAGCCGCCCGGGTACCAGTCGCCCGGATTCACCTTCACGCGGGTGGAGGACTCGCAGCTGATCTTCACTGCCGAGCTCGAGTCCTGGTTGAACAGGTCGGACTTGCTCCAGCCGCCCGATGCGTTGACGCTCCAGAAGAAGTTGCCAGCGCTGGTCGAGCCCTTGGCAAACGAGGACTTGAAGTCGCTGCTCGATTGCGAAGATTTCATCGCGATCGAGAACGCGCCTGCGCTGCCGTTGCTGAGCGATGCGCGCCAGTCGGCGCCGTTCGTGTCGATGTGGAAGTCCGGCTGCCAGCGCAGGATGCCCGCGCCATCCGGCACCTTGGTCCAGCCTGCCGGTGCGTTGTTCGTGGCGGGGTCGCCCGACGGCGTCTGCATCATGTCGATGGCGCGCTGCAGATCGCTGGGCATGCTGGCCCGCTCCAGCTCCATCTTCATCTTGACCGCCTGGTTGTAGGCGTTGGTGGCCGCCTGGATGGCGGCAACGTAGGCAGTAGCCTCTGGCGCGTTGCTGATCCACGCGTTGATGTCAGGGTAGCGGGCTGCGAATATCAAGCCGCCGTTCTGCTTTGAACTCAGGTAGACCTGGTTCATGTCGCTGTTGGCCTTGACGATCGCATTGCTTTTCTGGACGCACAGGTTGGCCAGCGCTGTCTGATCGGCCTGCTGCTCGGGGCTGACCTTGAATGTCACGTGACCGAAGATCTGGCGAACGGCGTCGAAGAGCGTTGCATCGAGGCTGCCGTACTGACCGATCGCGGACCACTGCGGCATGCCGCTGACGACCTGATAGGCCGCCGCGTCCCATTGCCCGGTCGGAGCCGTGCCCCAGCTGAAGTCCTTGGGGGTGCCAAGCAACTGGAAATTCGGGGTGCCGAGATTATCGACAAGGGCGTTGTACAACTGGCTGAACATGGCTTGATCTGACATGGCGTGCAATTCCTGAAATTGAATGAATAGGGAGCGACATGAGGTTTGAAGTCATGAACGCTTTTCTTTGCCAATGAGAATGATTGCCCGGTATTGGGCCTAAGGCATGGGGTGCTTGGGAGAAATCGCAGGGGGTGACCGCGAAGAGTGGTTCATGGCGGGATACTCCTTTGAGTTGCGTGCAGGAATCCGACACGTGGGCGCCGGGAAGATGCCTCGACGGACGCTGACCGTAGAGGCGAAGAGGTGAAGGGATATGAGCCTTTGCAGCCTTTCAAGGCTCGCGCGGATATTCCATATCAACCGCGCAAACCTGGAATGCACTGGCGCCTGCTGAAGCCGTCATAAGTATTCGTTGGACTCATCATGCCCAATTGCATCAGGGGGATGGAATACTTCCAATGTCGTATTCGGTGAGCACGGACAGGCGATGCACGCTGGCCTGGATATCAGATGCTGCCGCCATTGCGAGTTGCCGTTGGCGCAAATGTCTGCAACTGGGCGGTGCTTGTCAGGCCCAGTTTGCGCAGAATGTTTTCGCGATGCTTGCGCACGGTCAAGTCGCTGAGGTAAAGCGAACGTGCGATCTCCTTGCTGGTCTGGCCCGCCAGCACGTGCACCATCACTTCCTGCTCGCGGGGAGACAGAGGGAGCGGTGAGCGGGCAGCGCTCAACCAGCCGTGCCGCCTGGCGTGCGTGACGAGTTCTACGGCATTGCGCAGGCCCAGCCGCGTACACATATTGCTGCGGTGCTTGCGTACCGTGTGTTCGCTGATGCCCAGCGTGTGCGCAATGTCCTTGCAGCCGAGGCCTTTGGCCATCGCTTCGAGTACATCGATTTCGCGCGCGGTGAGCGCAGACGCGATGACTTCATCTGCTATTGGATGCGCAGCATCGAGATGGCATTCGCTATTTGCTAAAACTATTTCCGATCTGTCCATGGTATGTCTCCCATTTTTTATGTGCCGATGCCATAGGGCCATTCCACGCCGAAGCCTCGGCGAGACTGCTTTGCACAGTGCCGTTTGAAAGATTGAATAACTCGCTAAACCGCCTGTTTACCGCCTGAGTAAACTGACGTCATGCCATTCGTGTGAAAATTGTGCGGTAAAGGATCAGCCGAAAAAGCCCGAACATTGGACGATTGAAAATCGCGCGCATTCAGCCTATGGCAGCCTTTTGTATCCAAGGCGGGAGATTAGTAAACCATTATCAGGATGGTGTGGTGCGTTGAGGGAGTATCAAAGTCGTTTGAGAATCTGTTATCGCCATTTCACCGTTGGAATGGACATCTTAGTGGAAATCTTTGATGAAATCATTACATCTGGCTACAAAAATTCGACACCAAGGTTTTTGCAGCAGATTGTGGGAAAGCCCATGGTCTTCTGTGGATCGCGCTTGCGTGATCAGGATTTTCTGGCATTGCCCAGCCGAGTCCAGGATGCGGGCTGTTGCGCAGCTCTTGAGACATGTGGGTAAGCAATTCCTGCCATGGCGTATCGAGAAGCGGCTGGGTGCCTGCGATGTGCTTCAAGGGAAGCACCTCTTTTGCCAAAAGCGTTCCCTTGTCATGACGAAGGGCGTGAGCACCACGACCGTCGCCAGTTCCAACGACCTGGATATACGCCAGTTCAGGGGGCAGGGCGGGTGCCCTCGTCAGGCCCGCCCTCCAGCACGCGCAGCAGCTGGGACAGCCGCTGGTCCAGCGCGGCCAGTTCGGCAACGGGCATGGGCGCCAGCATGGCGCGCTCGTTGTCCAGGTGCGCTTCCACGGCGCGGTCTATCAGCTCCAGCCCCTGGTCGGTGAGCTGCACCAGCATGCTGCGCGCGTCCTGCGGGTTGGGCAGGCGCTGCACCAGGCCGCGCGTCTCCAGGCTTTTCATGCGATGGGTCATGGTGCCCGAGGTGACCATGAGCGTGGAAAACAGGGCCGTGGGCGTGAGGCAGAAGGGCGCGCCCGAGCGGCGCAGCGTGGCCAGCACGTCGAATTCCCACATGGTCATGCCGAAGCGCGCAAAGCACTCTTCCAGCCGCTGCTCCAGCAGGGCGGCGCAGCGCTTGATGCGGCCTATGGGGCCCATGGGGCTGGCGTCCAGGTCGGGGCGTTCGCGCGCCCATTGTTCGAGGATGGTGTCTACCCGGTCGGGCAGGCGGGGGAGGGTGGGTTTCGGCATTTGTCTTGATTTTAAGATAAGTCGTGCATAATGAATTTGTCTTGAATTGAAGATAAATGCCATGTCCTCCTCACCATCCTCTTCTTCCGCACCCTCGGCCAGCCCCTCCCTGTCCTGGCGCGACATCCTGCTGACCGCGCTGGCGCCCGCCATCTGGGGCTCCACCTACATCGTCACTTCCGAACTGCTGCCGCCAGACCGTCCGTTCACGGCTGCGCTGATCCGCGTGCTGCCGGCCGGGTTGCTGCTGGTGCTGTTCACGCGGCGGCTGCCCGTGGGCTCGGGCTGGTGGCGGCTGCTGGTGCTGGGCGCACTGAACATCGGCGTGTTCCAGGCGCTGTTGTTCGTGGCGGCCTACCGGCTGCCGGGCGGGCTGGCGGCCGTGCTGGGGGCCGTGCAGCCGCTGCTGGTGATGGCGCTGGCATGGGGCGTGGACGGGCGGGTCCCCGCGCGGCTGACGCTGTGGGCCGCCGTGGCGGGCATTGCGGGCATGGCAGTGCTGCTGCTGTCGCCGCAGACGGTGTTCGAGCCCGTGGGCATGGCGGCGGCATTGGCGGGTGCGGTGTGCATGGCGGCCGGCACCTGGCTCACGCGGCGCTGGCGCGTGGACTTGCCGGTGCTGGCGCTGACGGGTTGGCAACTGCTGTTTGGCGGGCTGATGCTGCTGCCGCTGGCCTGGTGGGTGGATGCGCCGCTGCCCGCGCTGTCGCCCACCCAGCTGGGCGCCTATGCCTACCTGTGTCTTGCCGGCGCGCTGCTGGCCTATGTGCTGTGGTTTCGCGGCATCGGGCGCCTGCCTTCGGTGGCCGTGTCTTCGCTGGGCCTGCTGAGCCCGCTCACCGCCGTGGTCCTGGGCTGGGCGCTGCTGTCGCAGTCCATGACGGGCATGTCCTTCCTGGGCCTGCTGGTGGTGCTGGCCAGCGTGCTGGCGGTGCAGTGGTCTGCTTCGCGCGGCGCCTGAGCGTGGGAACGGTTGGCAAGGGGCTGCGGATTATTTATCATACGGTGTATGTTTAATTGGATGGAGAGATCGCCATGGCACCCGCAAAAGCCCTCAGCAATGCGTTCGGCAAGGTCTTCATCGCCACTTCGGTCGATGGTTTCATTGCCCGGCCCGATGGTTCGCTGGACTGGCTGCCGGCCGGGGGCGATGGCGGCGAGGATTACGGCTATGCGGCCTTCATGAAGACGGTGGACGGCATCGTCATGGGCCGCTCCACCTATGAAAGCGTGCTCGGCTTCGAGTCCTGGCCGTTCGACAAGCCCGTGGTGGTGATGAGCCGCACGCTGGGCGCGGGCGATGTGCCTGCCCACCTGCGCGGCAAGTTGCGCATCACGTCCGCCCAGCCTGCCCAACTGGTGGCCGAGCTGCGGGCCGAGGGCTGGAGCAGCGCCTATATCGACGGCGGCGCCGTGATCCGCGCCTTCCTGGCGGCGGGTGAGGTGGGCGAGATGACCATCACCCGCGTGCCCGTGCTGATCGGCGCGGGGCGGCCGCTGTTTGGCGATATCGGCTGCGATCTGCGCCTGGCCTGCCTGGCCTCCCAGGCCTATCCCAGCGGCATGGTGAGCACGCGCTACCGCGTGGAGGCGGGCGGCCGGGTCATGGTGCGCAACGGTGGCGGCGATGAGTGAGCCGGCTGTACCGGATGTACGGGCTGTACCGACTGCACAGGCTGCACGGCGCGGGCGCCCCTCGGCCGGGCGCTCGCTCAGCCGTGATCAGGTACTGGATGCCGGGCTGGCCTTGCTGGAGGCCGTGGGCGCGCAGGGCTTTGGCCTGCGGCCGCTGGCGCGGCAGCTGGGCATTACGCCCATGTCGGTGATCCACCATGTGGGTGACCAGCAGGAATTGATGCGCAGCCTGGTGGAGCGCGTGCATGGCCAGCCGCTGGCCGAACCTTCGCCCGGGCTTGCACCCGTGCAGCGTGTGCAGGCGCTGCTGGTGGGCTACATGGAGCGCGTGCGCCGCCATCCGGCGCTGACGGTGTGCATTCTGGGCGACCCGGCCCTGTTCACCGAGTCGCTGGCCGCCTTCACGCAGCGGCTGCGCGGCGAGGTGCAGCAGTGCGAGCCCGGCGAAAACGAGGGCGATGCCGCCGTGCTGCTGGACCTGCTTATCGACTACACGCATGGCCATGCGCTGGCGCTGGCCCTGTCGGGCGAGGGCGCGCAGGCCTTGCATGGCCGGTTCGAGCAGGGGCTGGCGCGGCTGCTGCGCTAGGCGCCGGCCTCCACGCGCAGTCCAGCCTGCTGCCAGCCAGTGAAGCCTGCCTCGAAGCGCCGCGCCTCCCGGCCGCTGGCGCGCAGCGCCGTGACGGCATTGGCCGAGAGCACGCAGTACTGGCCCCCGCAATAGGCCACGATGTCCTTGTCGGGCGGCAGCGCGCCCAGCTCGCCTTCCAGCGCTTCCAGGGGAATGTTGACGGCCCCGGGCAGGTGGCCCTGGGCGAATTCCGCTGGCGGACGCACGTCCAGCACGATGGTGTCGTCCATCTGCATGCGCTGCAGCAGCTCGTCCAGCGCAACGGCTTGCAGGCGGTCACGCTGGCGCAGGCTGTCGGAGACCACGGCGCGGATCTCGGCGTGGCGGAATTGCAGATAGTCGTGCAGCGCATCGACGATGCCGGTGATGGGTCCGTCACCCAGCCGGTACAGCACATGCTTGCCCTCGCGCCGTGTGAGCACCATGCCCGCGCGCTTGAGGTGCTGCAGGTGCTGGGAGGTGTTGGCCACGGACAGCCCGCACAGCTCGGCCAGGCGCTCCACGGGCTGCTCGCCTTCGGCCGCATGGCTCAGCAAGGCGAGGCGGTGGGCATGGCCCAGGGTGCGCGCCAGGTCGGCCAGGTCGGGGAAGGCCTCGATCGGTACAGGGCTGCTTGACGGATTCATGGGGGATAGCCTAGCATCGCGCAAACATTCAATCAATTAATTGAATGTATTGTTCATTGTGCATGCGGTGGCATCCAAGGAGGCCGCTGCAAACCTGCAAGAGAGTGAAGAGACATGCTGGATGTGCCGGAATTCCTGCTGCGCGCCGTGCTGACGGGCGCAGGCGCGACCTTGGTGATGGATGTGTGGGCGCTGCTGCTGCAGCGTCTGTGGGGCGTGCCTTCGCTGGACTACGCCATGGTGGGCCGCTGGCTGGGCCATCTGCCGCGCGGCCGGCTGGTGCATGCCGGCATCGGCCGGTCCGCGCCGGTGGCGGGTGAGAAGGCCCTGGGGTGGGTGGCGCACTATGCGATCGGCATCGCCTTTGCGGCGGCCCTGCTGGCCCTGGCGGGTGAGGGCTGGGCCCGGGCGCCCACGCTGTGGCCGGCCCTGGCCTGGGGCGTGTTCACCGTGGCCGCACCCTTCCTGGCGCTGCAGCCGTGCATGGGGACAGGGCTGTTTGCCCGCAAGACACCCAAGCCCGCCGTGGCGCGGCTGCGCAGCCTGATGGCGCACACGGTGTTCGGCCTGGGCCTGTTCATCGCGGCCTGGGCCGTCTCGCAACTGCGGGGCTGAGCGGATGCGCTGACCCGGTTCAGGCAAACAGCCTGTGCGCCATGAATTCGAGAAAGGCCCTGACCTTGGGCGAGAGGTCGCGGCCCGGGGGCCAGACCATCCAGACCGTGCCCTGGGCGTTGGCGGTGAACGGGTCGAGCACGGTCTGCAGCAGGCCCTGCTCCAGCTGGCGGGCCACGGTGAAGTCCGGCAGGCAGGCAATGCCCTGGCCGCGCAGCGCCAGGAAGATGCGCATCTCCACGCTGTTGCAGACCACGCTGGAGGGCAGCGCGGGCGGGGCGGTGTCGTCGTCGTTTCCCAAGGGCCAGCGCTCCAGCCGGCCGGTGGCCGGATAGCGGTAGTGCAGGCATTGGTGGCGGACCAGGTCGGCAGGTTGCACCGGCCTGCCATGGCGCTGGAAATAGGCGGGCGAGCCCACCAGCACGCGCCGGAAGCCGCCCAGCCGCCGGTGCTTGAGGCCCGAGTCCTGCAGCGGCGCGGCGCGTATGGCCACGTCAAAGCCGTCGCCGATCACATCGACCAGATGGTCCGAGAAATTCAGGTCCAGTTCGACTTCGGGGTATTCCAGCAGGAAGTCCGAGAGCGCCTGCTCGAACAAACCGCAGTGGCGTGGCAGGCTGACCTTGAGCCGGCCCTGGGGCCGCTCGCCCGCATGGCGCAGTTCCTGCTGGGCGGCCTCGACCTCGCAGAGGATGCGCCGGCACCGCTCCAGAAAGCGTTCGCCCTCGGCCGTGAGTGCCAGCGTGCGCGTGCTGCGGTTGAACAGGCGCACGCCCAGGCGCTCCTCCAGCCGCGCCACGGCCTTGCCCACGGCCGAGGGCGATAGCCCCAGTTCGCGCGCCACGGCAGAGAAGCCCAGCCGCTCGGCCACGCGCACAAAGAGGCCGATGCTGCCCAGGCTGTCTATTTCCATGTGCTGTGTGAAGAGGTGTGTGAAGAAGATGATTTGAGACTCGGGTATCTCAAGTGTTCGGAAATGAAGATGAATTGTCTCAGATGAAGACGGGCCTACGCTGGCGGTCGTTTCATGAAATGGCGCACAAACCATGTCTTCCCTCTCTCGCGGCAGCTCCCTCAAATGGCTGCAACTGCTGGCCGTCTGCCTGACGGGGCTGCTGATTCCCCTGAGCTTCACGGGCCCGGCCGTGGCCCTGCCTTCCATCCATGCCGAGCTGGGCGGCACGCCCTCCCAGCTGGGCTGGATCATGAATGCCTACATCCTGAGCTACGGCAGCGCCATGATGGTGGCCGGCAGCCTGACCGACATCCATGGCCGGCGCCGCCTGTGGCTGCTGGGGCTGGCCTGGTTCGGCCTGCTGAGCTTTGGCGTGGGCCTGGCAACCGATCTGCGCTGGGCCGATGGGCTGCGCCTGCTGCAGGGGCTGGGCGGGGCGGTGGCCTTTGCGGCGGCCATGTCCTCGCTGGCGCCGCTGTTCGAGGGCGCGGCGCGCATGCGGGCCTTCAGCCTGCTGGGCACGACCTTTGGCCTGGGCCTGGCCTTCGGCCCCTGGGTGTCGGGCCTGATGGTGGACAGCCTGGGCTGGCGCTGGGTGTTCCATGGGACGGGGCTGGTGGCGCTGCTGGGCCTGCCCATGGTGATGGCCAGCGCGCGGCGCGATGAAGCCGCGTCTGCCGACCGGCCCGACTGGCTGGGCGCAGCCCTGTTCACCCTGGCCCTGGGCGGCTTCACCTACGGCGTGCTGATGGTGCCCGAGCGCGGCTGGCTCCATGCCGAGGTGCTGGGGCCGCTGGCGCTGTCCGCCGTGCTGCTCGTGGTCTTTGTGGCGGTGCAGCGGCGCGTGGCCCGTCCGTTGCTGGATCTGTCGCTGTTCTCGCAGCCACGCTTTCTGGGCGTGCAGCTGCTGGCGGCGTCACCGGCGTTTCTGTTCATCTCTCTGGTGGTCATGCTGCCCGGGCGCTTCATTGGCGTGGAGGGCCTCAGCCCGCTGGCGGCGGGCCGCATGATGGGCTGGCTGGCGGCACCCTTGCTGGTGGTGCCGCTGCTGGCGGCCCTGCTGGTGGGCCTGCTGTCGCGCTGGATCAGCCCGGGCCGGCTGTCGGCGGCCGGTCTGCTGCTGGCTGCGGCGGGCCTGTGGTGGCTGGCGGCTGCTTTCGGGCAAGGCGCCGGTCCGGCGTTGGCGCTGCCCTTGCTGCTGATAGGCACCGGCATTGGCCTGCCCTGGGGCCTGATGGACGGGCTGGCCGTGAGCACCGTGGCGCCAGACCGCGTGGGCATGGCCACGGGCATCTTCAACACCGTGCGCATCTCGGCGGACGGCGTGGCCCTGGCCGTGGCGGGCGCCGTGCTGTCGGTGCTGGTGGAGGGGCGGCTTGGCGGGCTGTCGCCCGATGCGGGCCTGCGGCGCGAGATGGCCGGGCAGCTTGCCCAGGCCGATCTGGCGCGTGCCGCCCAGGCGCTGCCGGGGCAGGACGGATTGCTGGCGCAGGTGTACGGCGCGGCCTTCCACGATCTGTTGCTGCTGCTGGCTGGGCTGGCGGTGGTCACGTCGCTGGCCGTGCTCTGGCTGCTGGAGCGCAAGGGCCGGGCCGTGTCTTCCCCGGAGCAACTGGCCCCGCAGGCCGGGCGCAGGCTCAGCTAGCAGGCTGCAACTGCACGCCCAGGCGCGAGAACAGGATCTGCCGGCCATCGCCCTGCAGGCGCTGTATCACCATGCCGCCATCGCGGTGCAGGTAGATGCGCAGGGCGCTGCCGTTGCCGGGATCGTGGTCCAGGTAGCAGGGGTCCTTGTCCAGATCCTTCCAGCCGTGGAGTTCGACCAGCCTGCGTCCGGCGAGGCGGCGCAGCTCGGTCTCGGGCGCCGCGAAATAGCTGTGGGTCTGAAGCCACAGCGTGCGCAGCTGCTCGAAGGACTGTTCGCGCGAGGAACAGGCGGGCGCAGCCTCCAGCAGGGACAGCAGCATGTCCAGAAGCTGATCGAATGAATACTGCATGCCGCGCCCCTTTCAGCGATCGACGGTGCGCACTGCGCAACCTCGATCAGGGTAACCGGATATTGCGCGAATGTGAACAAAGCATGACCGTGGTGGTTTGTCGCTATTGCCAGCCTGCGCCGACAGTGATTGGCGCGGGTGTTGCATGCAGGGCACCGGCCTGGATGGCCGGACAATGGCCGGGCACATCCTGCGTGATGCCGACCTTTTTTGTTCCCGCCACCTGTTTCCCCACTTCTGCTGCCCATGGAACGCTTCACCATCTCCATCGACGACGACCTGGCCCGTGATTTCGACGCATGGATCGCCGCGCGCGGCTACGACAACCGCTCCGAGGCCATCCGCGACGTGCTGCGCGCCCACCTGGCCCAGGTGCGCGAGCGCGAGGACGCCGACGGCCTGTGCGTGGCCAACCTGTCCTATGTCTACAACCACCACGAGCGCGATCTGTCCGAGCGCCTGGCCAGCCTGCAGCACGACCACCATGAGCTGCACATGGCCACCACCCATGTGCACCTGGACCACGAGCAATGCATTGAAACCGTCATGCTGCGCGGCCCGGCCAGCGCCGTGCGGCGCTTTGCCGACACCATCACGGCCGAGCGCGGCGTGCACCACGGCCAGCTCAACGTGGTGATGGTGCGCAGGGCAGAGCCTGGCGGGCACGATCACGCGCACCACCATCCGCATTCGCACGACGATTGAGGCAGTCCGGGGCCGGGCGCGCAGCCCCTGTCATGCAGGTCGGTATGAAGTTTGCTTTTTTCTTCATACAACTCCTGGAAACGCATGACACATTCCCTGAATTCCCTTTCCCGGCGCCTTGCCGTGCACCAGATTGCAGCAGCTGGCCTGCTGGGCCTGGGTTGCATTCCCCATGTCGGTGCGCAGCAGGCGGGCGACGCCACGGCCAGCCTGCAGCCTGTCGAGGTCAAGGGCCAGACCGCGCGCGGCGCCTCGGCCGCCTACACCACCACGGTGATCGAGGCCGGGGACATCGCCAACGCCCATGTCAGCCATCCGCAGGAGCTGCTGCGCCAGGTGCCGGGCATGAATGTGCAGAACTACCAGCTGTCCGGCGTGGGTGACGCCATCGTCATGCGCGGCTTCGGCGGTGGCGGCCATGGCGGCGACGTGGGCGTGGTGCTGGACGGCATTCCCCTGAATGAGGCCATGTCGCATGCTGACGGCTATGTGGACCTGGGCGTGATCGTGCCGCTGGAGATGGAGCGCATCAGCATCTACAAGGGTCCCGTGTCCGCGCTGTACGGCAACTTCAACCGTGCAGGGCTGATGGCGATAGAGACGCGCAAGCAGGGCGACTACACCCCCTACCGCGAGGCTGATGTCAGCCTGTCCTCCCACGGCACGCTGGACGCGCAGGGCGCCCTGGGGCTGAAGCCGGGGGAGGGCGAGTTCCTGAACCTGGCGGCCCAGCACTACCGCACGGACGGTTTCCGCGCGCAGTCGCAAATGCAGCGCAGCACGGCATCCCTGCGCTGGAGCAAGCGGCTCACGCCGCAGCTGGAGGTGGCGCTGTCGGCGCGGCTGCACCATGGTGAGGGCGATTCGCCTTCGTACCTGACGGCGGGGCAGTTCGCGCGCGATCCGCAAGGCATGGACCCGCGCGCCATGAACGATGGCACGCGCAAGAACTTCGCCACGCTGCGGGCCGATGTGCAGTACGCGCTTTCGCCCCGGCTGATCTGGCTGGGCCATGCCTACACCACGCAGCAGAGCTTCACGCGCTGGTTCAGCCGGCCCATCGACGCACTGCAGTGGCGCCAGCGCGAGGAAAGCTATGACCGCGCCGTCTACGGCGCCGGCACCAGCCTCAATGGCCGCCATGTCACGGCGCTGACCCCGCTCAACTGGGTGGCCGGGCTGGAGGCCGTGCGCGAGTCCACCGACTACCAGTTCTACGACGGCCTGCAATGGCGCGAGCGCACGGGCGCAGCCATTGACGACCGCAATTCCAGGCTCAACACCCTCTCGGCCTTTGCCGAGGTGGATGCGCCCGTGCACCGCCTGCTGCAGCTGTCCGCCGGCCTGCGCTGGGACCGCTTCACCGGCGGCTGCCGTCCCAATGGCCCCGAGACGGGCAGCGACCCCTGCGGCCCGCTGGCGCGCACGGCGCATGCCAGCCCCAAGCTGGGCCTGCGCTCGCAGGTGGCGCCGGGCGTGCTGCTGCGCGCCAGCTGGTCCGAAGGATTTGCGCTGGCCAGCGATTTCGCCAAGTACGCGCTGGGCGCCGCGCGGCTGGACCCCAATATCTTTCGGCAGACCGAAGTGGGCGCGCAGATCAAGCCCATGCCGGGCCTGGCGCTGGATGTGGCCGCCTATCGCCTGCAGTCCTCGGGCGAGATCCGCAACGTGGCGCCCGGCGTGTACGAGAACTTCGGCGCCACGCGCCGCACGGGCGTGGAGGCCAGCGCGCTGTGGGCCGTGCGCAGGAACCTGGACTTGCAACTGGCCTGGGGCAGCGCCCATTCGCGCGTGACCGAAAACGGCAACCCGGCCCTGGTCGGCAACCAGGTGGCCGGCGTGCCCCGGCAGACCGCCACCGTGGGCCTGGCCTGGCGCCCGCTGGCGCAGTGGGAGGGCTCGCTCACCTGGCGCCGCGTGGGCCGCTATGCCGTCACGGCCGACAACAGCGTGTTCTACGGCGGCTACGCCACCTGGGACCTGGGCCTGAGCTGGCGCCTGCCTTCGGCGCGCAGCCGCATCTACGCTGTGGTCTCCAACCTGGGGGACAAGGCCTATGCCACGTCGGCCTCGGTCATCCGCGGCGTGCCGCTGTTCGCGCCCGGCGCGCCACGCACGCTCAAGGTCGGCGTGCAGACACAGTTTTGAGGAGGAAAAAATGAAATCCAACCCCTGTTTCGCATCCGTTGCAACCGCCGCATTCGTGGTCCTGCTGGCCTGCGCGCCGCTGGCCCAGGCCCACAACGTCTGGCTGGAGCCCGATGCCGACGGCGCCTACACCGTGCAGTTCGGCGGCCATGAGGGCCAGCTGGAGAACTTTGCGGCCGGCAAGCTCAAGAGCGTTGAGGCCTATGACGCGCGCGGCCGCCGCATCGACGTGGCCGTGCAGCCCGTGCCCGGCGGCGCCCGCGCCACGCCGGCCCGCAAGGCCGCGCTGCTGGCCGCGCATTTCGACAACGGATTTTTCAGCCGCGTGGGCGAGGGGCCGATGGTTGAAAAGCCCATGACCGAGAACCCCGGCGCCACCAGCGGCGTGCATGCGCTCAAGTTCCACAAGACCATCCTCGAATGGGGCCCGGTCACCCGCGAGAGGCTGGGCCAGACCCTGGAGATCATCGCCAGGACCCGCCGCTCGCCCCACGCGGGCGAGCCCCAGCAATTCCAGGTGCTGCTGAACGGCCAGCCCCGGGCCGGCGTGCGCGTGTCGCTGGGAGAAAGCGGTCCGCCACTGGCAACCGATGCCGACGGCCTGGTGACCGTCACACCGCGTGCCGGCATGAACCAGTTGCTGGCCATCGTGCGCCTGCCCGTGGCAGGCGACGCGCGCACCACCAGCCTCAGCTACGAGTACCTGCTGGGGTTTTCGGCGCATTGAAAGGGGCTGGCGGCCCGGCCCGGCCAGGCCCGGCCAGGCCCGGCCTGGCCTGGCCCGGCGCTGTGGGGTCAGTCCAGCGCCAGGCGCCGGTCTGCAGCCAGCTTCTTCCACTTGGCGTTGTCCTGGGACATGAAGCGCTGGATCTCGGGCAGGGACATGGGCGTGGCCACGGCCCCGGCGGCCTGCAGCGTGGGGCGCAGCTCGGGCGACTGTATGGCCTGGTTGATCCACTGATTGAGCTGGGCCAGCCGCTCGGGGGGCGTGCCGGAGGGCACGGCCACGGCATACCACTGGGTGGCCTCGTAGCCGGGCACGCCGGCCTCGCGCATGGTCGGTACATCAGGCAGGCTGTCTATGCGCGTGGCGCTGGTCACGGCATAGGCCTTCAGCCGGCCCGACTGGATGTGCGGCAGCACGGGCGTCACGCCCAGCATGGCCAGGGGGATCTGCCCGCCCACCACATCGGTCACGGCCTGGCCGCCGCCCTTGTACGGCACATGCACCATGCTGGTGGCCGCCA